>NZ_JBGQQX010000015.1:0-41247 GCF_045528525.1 Ruoffia sp. FAM 26255
CCTTGGCAAAGAGGATCTAATGAGAATACAAATGGACTCCTTAGAGAGTACTCACCGAAAGGTGTTGATTTGACAGATGCAACTGATGAAGAGATACAAGGTTGGGCAACGAAATTAAATACACGTCCCAAAAAATGTTTGAATTGGAAAACACCTTATGAAATCTTTTATAAAACTGTGTTGCACTTAATTTGACAATTTAAGATACAAAAATAAGTAATAATAAATAAATATAAAAAAAACTTCCATCCACCAGGATTTTCCATTAAAATGTTACAAAGCTTAAATAGAGACACAAAACGTGTATATATAATAGAAAGAAATATTATTTTGAATTTTTTTTAAAAAAATGCGAAAAAAGCTTGCTTCTAAGTGTTGTGTTCGTTATAATATTCGTTGTGTCATAAGTAGATATATTTCTGCTGAACGTAACACAGCCCCCTATATTATAAGGTGGGCGAGCTATGAAGTGAGAGGTTGCGACACGCTAGGCTGAGTTGCCAATGACCAGTGTAGTCGGTAATTCTTGCGGAGCAAGTCAATTTAACAAATTTGACGGAGGAGGAAAAACAATGGCAAACCAAAAAATTCGTATTCGTCTGAAAGCTTATGAGCACCGCGCTCTTGATGTATCAGCGAACAAAATCGTAGAATCTGCACAAAGAACTGGAGCACAAACTGTAGGGCCAATCCCATTGCCAACAGAACGTTCGGTATATACAGTTATCCGTTCACCGCATAAATATAAAGATTCACGTGAGCAATTTGAGATGCGCACACACAAACGTTTAATCGATATCGTTAACCCAACTGCTAAAACAGTTGATGCATTAATGAAATTAGATTTACCAAGTGGTGTAGACGTAGAAATTAAGTTATAAAATAAAAAATAAAATGGAGGTGTACTCATGACCAAAGGAATCTTAGGAACAAAAGTAGGAATGACGCAATTCTTTACGGAGAATGGTGAGTTAATCCCTGTAACAGTAGTGGAAGCTCAACCAAACGTTGTATTACAAGTGAAATCAAATGAAACAGATGGATATGAATCTGTGCAATTAGGTTTCCAAGACAAACGTGAAGTATTAGCAACAAAACCTCATAAAGGTCATGTAGCGAAAGCAAACGCTACTCCTAAGCGCTTCATTCGCGAATTTCGTGATGTCGAGCTAGGAGAATATGAAGTTGGGCAAGAAATCACTGTAGAAACATTCGCAGTCGGAGACATCATCGATGTAACAGGAACATCTAAAGGTAAAGGTTTCCAAGGGGTTATTAAACGTCACGGCCAAGCTCGTGGACCAATGGCTCACGGATCTCGTTTCCACCGTCGCCCAGGTGCGATGGCAATGGCAGCTTCACCATCACGTGTTTTAAAAGGTAAAAAATTACCTGGACAAACTGGTAGTGAACAAGTGACGATTCAAAACTTAGAAATCGTTGCAGTAAATCCTGAAGATAACGTTATCTTAATTAAAGGTAATGTACCAGGTGCTAAAAAATCTTTAGTACAAATTAAAAAAGCAGTTAAATCTAACTAATTAAGAGGGGAGGAACGAGAATGACAAAAGTTACTTTATTTAAACAAGACGGATCGCAAGCTGGAGAAGTTGAGTTAAACGAATCGATCTTCGGTATCGAACCAAACGAAAGTGTTATGTTCGATGCAGTAATCATGCAACGTGCATCATTACGTCAAGGTACACACGCAGTTAAAAACCGTAACGCAGTTCGCGGTGGTGGACGTAAACCTTGGAGACAAAAAGGAACAGGTCGTGCACGTCAAGGATCTATCCGCTCACCACAATGGGTTGGGGGAGGAGTTGTCTTTGGTCCGACACCTCGTTCATACAGTTACAAATTACCAAGAAAAGTACGTCGTTTAGCAATTTTATCAGCATTATCACAAAAAGTTGTTGAAGATAAATTTGTAGTTGTTGATGGATTAAGCTTAGATGCACCAAAAACAAAAGACCTTAAAGGTATTTTATCTAACTTAAACTTAGACACTAAAACATTAATCGTTTTAGAAAATAACAACGATAACGCATACTTATCAGCTCGTAACATCGATAACGTTAAAGTTATTGACGAGAACAACATCAACGTATTAGACGTTGTTAACTATGACAAAGTATTAATCACTCAAGCAGCATTATCAACAGTAGAGGAGGCATTAGCATAATGGAATTTTCAGAAGTAATCCTACGTCCAGTAATTACTGAGCAATCTATGTATAACATTGACGATAACAAATACACTTTTGAAGTAGATCGTCGTGCTAACAAAAACCTTATTAAACAAGCTGTTGAAGCTATGTTTGAAGGCGTTAAAGTAGAGAAAGTAAATACTATCAACGTTGAAGGAAAAGCAAAACGTATGGGTCGTTACCAAGGATTCACACGTAAATACAAAAAAGCAATCATCACATTAAAAGCTGATTCAGCTAACATCGAATTATTCGAAACAGAAGAAGACGAAGAATAATTCACAAAATAAGATAAGTAGGAGGGAATTCGAGTGGCAATTAAACACTACAAACCGATAACTAACGGTCGTCGTAATATGACTGGTTATGACTTCTCAGAGATTACAACAAAAACTCCTGAAAAATCATTATTAGAATCGAAAAAACAAAGAGCTGGCCGTAATAGCCAAGGTAAAATCACAGTTCGTCACAACGGTGGTGGACACAAACGTGCTTACCGTGTTATCGACTTTAAACGTAACAAAGACAACGTTGTCGGAACAGTTAAAACTATCGAATATGATCCAAACCGTAGCGCGAATATCGCATTAATTAACTACGAAGATGGAATTAAAACATATATCATCGCACCAAAAGGACTTAAAGTAGGTCAAAAGATTGAATCAGGTGCTGAAGCAGATATCAAAGTAGGGAATGCATTACCATTAATCAATATCCCAGTTGGTACTGTAATTCACAATATTGAGTTAAAACCAGGTAAAGGTGGACAATTAGTTCGTTCTGCTGGAACAAGTGCTCAAGTATTAGGACAAGAAGGTAAATATACATTAGTACGTTTAGCTTCAGGTGAAGTTCGTATGATCTTATCAACTTGCCGTGCAACAATCGGAACTGTTGGTAACGAACAACACGAATTAATTAACATTGGTAAAGCAGGTCGTAAACGTTGGTTATCTAAACGTCCAACTGTTCGTGGATCTGTAATGAACCCTAACGATCACCCACACGGTGGTGGTGAAGGACGCGCTCCAATCGGACGTCCAAGTCCAATGTCACCTTGGGGTAAAAAGACTCTTGGTCTTAAAACTCGTAATGCTAAGAAAAAATCAAGTAAATTAATCGTTCGTGGACGTAAGAAATAATCGTATATAGATTAAATTTCCGAAGGGAGGCTACACTGTGAGTCGTAGTTTGAAAAAAGGGCCATTTATTGACGCACACTTAATGAAAAAAGTAGAAGCTCAAGAAGATGCTCAGAAAAAACAAGTTATTAAAACATGGTCGCGTCGTTCAACAATCTTCCCAAACTTCATTGGGCTAACAATTGCAGTATATGATGGACGTAAACATGTCCCAGTATACATCCAAGAAGATATGGTAGGACACAAATTGGGCGAATTCGCACCAACTCGTACATATAAAGGTCATGCAAATGACGATAAAAAAACAGGAAGACGTTAATAAAGGAGGGAAATTAGATGTCAGAACAAATTACATCTGCAACAGCAACAGCAAAAACAATCCGCATTGCCCCTCGTAAAGTTCGTCTAGTAACTGATTTAATTAGAGGAAAAAGCATAGGTGAAGCAATTTCTATTCTGAAATTCACACCAAGATCAGCATCACCTGCTGTCGAAAAAGTGTTAATGTCAGCTATTGCTAACGCGGAACACAACTATGATTTAGATTTAGAAAACTTATTCGTAAGTGAAGCTTTTGTTAACGAAGGACCAACTATGAAACGTTTCCGTCCTCGTGCTAAAGGATCAGCTTCACCAATCAATAAAAGAACAAGCCACATCACAATTGTGGTATCAGAGAAAGAGGAGGCATAATACATGGGTCAAAAAGTACATCCAATAGGTATGCGTGTTGGCGTAATCCGTGATTGGGATGCTAAATGGTATGCTGATAAAAAGTATGCCGACTTCCTACATGAAGATTTACGCATTCGTGAGTACATCTACGGTAAACTTTCAGACGCTTCAATTTCAACAATTCAAATTGAACGTGCTGCTAACCGTGTAATTGTTTCAGTTCATACTGCTAAACCAGGAATGGTTATTGGTAAAGGTGGATCTGAAGTTGATGCACTACGTGCACAGTTAAATAAATTAACTGGTAAAAAAGTACACATCAATATCGTGGAAATTAAACAAGCAAACTTAGACGCAAAATTAGTAGCAGAAGATATTGCTCGTCAATTAGAAAACCGTGTTGCATTCCGTCGTGCTCAAAAGCAAGCTATCCAACGTGTTATGCGTGCTGGTGCACAAGGAGTTAAAACACAAGTATCTGGTCGTTTAAACGGTGCTGATATGGCACGTACTGAACACTACAGTGAAGGTACAGTTCCATTACATACACTTCGCTCAGATATCGACTACGCTTGGGAAGAAGCAGACACTACATACGGTAAACTTGGAGTTAAAGTATGGATTTGTCGTGGAGAAATCCTTCCTGAAGTAAATGAAAACAACCAGAGAGGAGGAAATTAATCATGTTAGTACCTAAACGTGTAAAACACCGTCGTGAATTCCGTGGTAAAATGCGCGGAGAAGCTAAAGGTGGAAAAAACATCGACTTCGGAACATACGGATTAAGAGCCATTGAATCTAAATGGATCACAAACCGTCAAATCGAAGCAGCTCGTATAGCTATGACTCGTTATATGAAACGTGGTGGGAAAGTATGGATTAAAATCTTCCCTCACAAATCATACACATCTAAACCAATCGGTGTTCGTATGGGATCCGGTAAAGGTGCACCTGAAGGTTGGGTAGCTCCAGTTAAACGTGGTAAAATCTTGTTTGAAATCGATGGAGTTCCAGAAGAAGTAGCTCGTGAGGCTTTCCGTCTTGCATCAAACAAATTACCTATCAAAACAAAATTCGTAAAACGTGAAGAATATGGTGGTGAATCGAATGCAAATTAAAGAAATTAGAGAATTATCCGCTGCTGATATGGTTAACAAAGAAAAAGAATATAAAAAAGAATTATTCAATCTTCGATTCCAATTAGCAACAGGACAATTAGAAAACACTGCCCGTTTACGTCAAGTACGTAAAACAATCGCTCGTATTAAAACTGTCTTACGTGAACAAGAACTGACTAAATAATAAAAGGAGGCAGATGTTAAATGACTGAAGAACGTAACAAACGTAAAGTTTATCGTGGTCGTGTCGTTTCAGACAAAGGAGACAAAACAATCTCTGTTGTTGTTGAAACTCGTGTAGTACACCCTAAATACGGTAAACGTGTTAAATATTCAAAAAAATATACAGCACATGATGAAAATAACAGCGCAAAAGAAGGCGACATCGTCCGCATTATGGAAACTCGTCCATTATCTAAAACGAAACGCTTCCGTTTATTAGATATCGTTGAAGAAGCTGTAATTATCTAATACATAAAGAAGAAATCGGAAGGAGGACATCGGAATGATTCAACAAGAAAGTCGATTAAAAGTTGCCGACAACTCTGGTGCACGTGAAGTATTAACTATTAAAGTACTAGGTGGATCAGGTCGTAGAACAGCTAACATTGGTGATGTAATTGTTGCAACAGTTAAACATGCAACACCAGGTGGAGTTGTCAAAAAAGGTGACGTAGTAAAAGCAGTAATCGTACGCACAAAAACAGGAGCTCGCCGTAATGATGGGTCTTATATAAAATTTGACGAAAATGCATGTGTCATTATTCGTGATGATAAGACACCTCGTGGAACACGTATTTTTGGACCAGTTGCACGTGAATTACGTGACAACAACTTCATGCGTATCGTATCATTAGCTCCAGAAGTTCTTTAATCCAATTACGAAGGAGGAAACAATTCATGCGCATTAAATCAGGAGATACAGTAAAAATTATTGCTGGTAAAGATAAAGGCGAAACAGGAACAGTTCTTAAAACTTTACCTAAGCAAGATAAAGTGATCGTTGAAGGATTAAACATCCATAAACGTCACCAAAAACCTACTCAAATGGCGACAGGTGGAATCGAAGAATTCCCTGCTCCAATTCATGTATCAAACGTAAAATTAGTAGATTCTAACGGAGAAGCAACACGCGTTGGTTACCGTTTTGAAGATGGTAAAAAAGTACGTTTCTCTAAAAAATCAGATACAACACTTAACTAATCATTTTGGGAAGGAGGACAAAGTTTAATGGAAAGCCGTTTAAAACAAAGATATAATAACGAAATCACTAGCAAATTAGTTGAACAATTTAACTACTCTTCTGTTATGGAAGTACCAAAAATAGATAAAATTGTTGTTAACATGGGTGTTGGTGATGCAGTTTCAAATGCTAAAAACTTAGATAAAGCAGTTGCAGAATTAACATTATTAACTGGACAAAAACCAGTTATTACTAAAGCTAAGAAATCAATTGCAGGTTTCCGTCTTCGTGAGGGAATGCCAATTGGAGCTAAAGTTACTTTACGTGGACAAAGAATGTATGACTTCTTAGACAAATTGATCACAGTATCATTACCACGTGTACGTGACTTCCAAGGTATCTCAAACAAAGCCTTTGATGGTCGTGGAAACTACACTTTAGGTGTTAAAGAACAATTAATTTTCCCAGAAATTAACTACGATAACGTAGATAAAGTTCGTGGAATGGATATTGTAATCGTAACAACAGCAAACACTGACGAAGAATCACATGCCTTACTTAAAGAGTTAGGTATGCCGTTTAAAAAATAATAAAGGAGGCGAATCGTATTGGCTAAAAAATCAATGGTAGAAAAAAATCAACGTACACCAAAATATAAAGTAAGAGAATACACACGTTGTGAACGTTGTGGACGTCCGCATTCAGTTTACCGTAAGTTCAAACTTTGCCGTATTTGCTTCCGTGAACTTGCTTATAAAGGACAAATTCCTGGCGTTAAGAAAGCAAGCTGGTAATTCAAATACTTTTAAACTAAGGAGGTAAATACACATGGTAATGACAGATCCAATTGCAGATTTTCTAACAAGAATTCGTAATGCAAATGCACAAAAACATACATCTGTAACAGCACCATCTTCTAATACTAAAGTGGCAATTGCTGAAATCTTAAAAAACGAAGGTTTCATTAAAGGTTATGAAGTAACTGAAGATAACAAACAAAATGTAATTAAATTAAACTTAAAATACGGACGTAATAACGAAAAAGTTATTACAGGTCTAAAACGTATTTCTAAACCAGGTTTACGTGTTTACGCTAAATCTGAAGATATTCCTAAAGTTTTAAATGGCTTAGGAATCGCAATCGTCTCAACTTCTCGTGGCTTAGTAACTGATAAAGTTGCAAGAAATGAAAAAATCGGTGGAGAAATTTTAGCATACGTTTGGTAATTTGTAGATAAATATTATAAAATATAAGGAGGTGCGGTACTGTGAGTCGTATAGGTAAAAAACCTGTAGTAATTCCATCAGGAGTTACCGTAGAACTAAATGGTACTACAGCAACTGTTAAAGGCCCAAAAGGCGAATTAACTCGTGAACTATCGCCAGCAATTTCATTAGAAATCGCGGATAACGAAATCACTTTCACTCGTCCAAATGACAATAAAGCTAACCGCTCAATCCATGGTACAACTCGTTCATTAATTGCTAACATGATCGAAGGTGTGTCTACAGGATTTAAAAAAGAATTAGAATTAATCGGTGTAGGTTATCGTGCACAAAAACAAGGTAACAAACTTACATTGAGTGTTGGTTTATCACACCCAGTTGAATTCGAAGCTAGCGAAGGTGTAGATTTTGAAGTTCCTTCGAATACACAAATCATCGTTCAAGGATTCAACAAAGAAAAAGTTGGAGAATTAGCAGCAAACATTCGTGCAGTTCGTCCACCAGAGCCGTATAAAGGTAAAGGAATTCGCTATGTTGGTGAATTTGTTCGCCGTAAAGAAGGTAAAACTGGTAAATAATAAATAAAAAATTAAAGAGGTGACAAAATGATTTCAAAACCAGAAAGAAATAAATTACGTAAAAAAAGACATTTACGTATCCGTAATAGAATCTCTGGTACTGCAGAGTGCCCACGCTTAAGTGTATTCCGTTCGAATACTAACATCTACGCTCAATTAATTGATGACGTAGCGGGTGTGACGCTAGTCAGTGCCTCTTCACAAGACGAAGAAGTTAAATCAAATGGATCAAAAGTCGAACAAGCTGCATCAGTTGGTAAATTAGTTGCCGATCGCGCAACAGCTGCTGGACATAAAACAGTAGTATTTGACCGTGGTGGATATGTATATCACGGACGTGTACAAGCATTAGCTGAAGCTGCTCGTGAAAACGGCTTAGAATTTTAATAGAAAGGGGAACATTGTTTAATGGAATTTATTAATCCAGAAACATTAGGCGAAATTGAAGATCGCGTAGTTGCGATTAACCGCGTAACTAAAGTTGTTAAAGGTGGACGCCGTCTACGTTTCTCTGCTTTAGTAGTTGTTGGTGATAAGAATGGTCACGTTGGTTTTGCTACAGGTAAAGCTCAAGAAGTACCAGAAGCAATCCGTAAAGGTATCGAAAATGCTAAGAAAAACATGATTAAAGTCCCTACATCAGGAACAACTATTCCACATGAAATCGTTGGTGAATTCTGTGGAGGACAAGTATTACTTAAGCCTGCAACTGCCGGTTCTGGGGTTGCCGCTGGTGGACCAGTTCGTGCCGTTATTGAGTTAGCTGGTATTGCTGACGTAACAAGTAAATCACTTGGATCAAATACACCAATTAACATGATTTCTGCAACTGTTGAAGGTCTTAAAAATCTTAAAGAAGCCGATGAAGTTGCTGCATTACGTGGCAAATCAGTCGAAGAACTTTTAGGTTAGGAGGACATTCAATGGCCAACTTAGAAATCACATTAAAACGTAGCTTTATTGGACGTAAACAAAACCAAATTCAAACAGCTAAAGCGTTAGGCTTAACAAAACTTAATAAGAGTGTAGTGAAACCTGACAATGAATCTGTTCGTGGAATGGTTCGTACAATAAGCCATTTAGTAGAAGTCAAAGAAGCTTAAGTTTAAAATCTTATATAAGGAGGTGCCGAAGGAATGAAACTTCATACATTACAACCTGCTGAAGGATCACGCAAATTACGTAACCGTGTTGGGCGTGGACAAGGTTCAGGGAACGGAAAAACAGCTGGTCGTGGACAAAAAGGTCAAAAAGCACGTTCAGGCGGTGGAGTACGTTTAGGATTTGAAGGTGGACAAACACCTTTATTCCGTCGTTTACCAAAACGTGGTTTCACTAACATCAATCGTAAAGATTATGCTGTAGTGAACTTAGAAACATTAAATCGTTTTGAAGATGGCACAACAGTTACACCAGCTTTATTAATCGAAACTGGCGTTGTGAAAAACGAATTATCAGGAATTAAAATTTTAGGTGATGGTAAATTAGAGAAAACATTAACAGTTCAAGCTGCTAAATTCTCTAAATCTGCAGAAGAAGCTATCACTGGTGCTGGTGGATCGATTGAGGTGATTTAATGTTTTCCTTCTTGAAAAATGCATTCACTGTTAGAGATATTCGACGTAGAATTTTATATACATTATTTATCTTCGCAGTATTCCGTTTAGGGTCTCATATCCCAGTACCAGGTGTTAATGCTGGTGCTTTACAAACATTAGGCAACACTGGGGTATTAGGTTTATTGAATACTTTTGGTGGAGGTGCACTACAAAGATATTCTATCTTTGCTATGGGTGTATCGCCATACATTACTGCATCAATCATTATGCAATTATTGCAAATGGACTTAGTTCCTAAGTTTACCGAATGGGCCAAACAAGGTGAAGTCGGTAGACGTAAGCTTAATCAAGCTACTACTTACACAGCAATAGTTTTAGGTTTTATCCAATCTTTAGGATTATCATTTGGGTTTAACCAGTTATCTGGTTTAGGTTTAATTAATGACCCTACAATGGCAACTTATCTAACAATTGCTTTAATCTTAACGGCTGGAACAATGTTCTTAGTTTGGTTAGGTGAGCAAATCACGCGTAATGGTGTCGGAAACGGAGTATCTATGTTGATCTTCGCCGGTATTGTTGCAGAAGTGCCAAAAGATTTTTATGGATTTTTCCAATCATCTATATCAGGTGTGACAGGTAATGAACTGACCCAAAATTTACTGATTTTATTAGCCATCGTACTAGTAATCATCGTAAGTATTGTTATTGTTGTTCTAATGGAAAGAGCACAAAGACGTATTCCAATTCATCACTCTAAGAAAGCAACTGGTGCCCGTCATACAGCGCACTTACCATTAAAGATTAACTCTGCTGGTGTTATTCCTGTAATTTTCGCAACGTCGTTTATTACAACACCACAAACAATCTTTTCTTTCTTAAGTACTGACAACGCAGGTCCAGTGATGCAGTTTTTCGGAAACTTGTTTAACTTACAACATCCATTAGGAGCAGTATTCTATACTGTATTACTCATTGCCTTTACTTATTTCTATTCATTAGTACAGGTTAACCCTGAGAAAGTAGCAGAAAATTTACAGAAACAAGGCGCTTATATTCCAAGTGTACGTCCTGGTAATGATACCGAGACATTTATTACACAATTAATTAATCGCTTAAGTGGGGTCGGCGCATTATATCTAACATTAATCGCCGTATTACCGATCGTTGCTGGATTTATCTGGGAAATACCAATGAATATTTCATTAAGTGGAACAAGTATTTTGATTGTTGTAGGTGTTGCTATAGAAACAACTAAACAAATCGAAGGTAGAATGGTAAAACGTCGCTATAAAGGATTTCTTTATCAATAGTTCATCGATATTAAATAAGTAAGGACGATTTATATGAATATTTTATTAATGGGCCTTCCCGGAGCAGGGAAAGGAACACAAAGTGAACATATCTCCACAGATTATTCAATGGTACATATTGCAACAGGGGATATCTTCCGTGAAGCAATTAAGAATGAAACGAAATTGGGATTAGAAGCTAAATCATATACAGATGCTGGTAATCTTGTGCCGGATGATGTCACGAATAACTTAGTTCGTGAACGTTTATCACAATCAGATGTACAAGCAGATGGGTTTATGCTAGACGGGTACCCAAGAACGCTTCACCAAGCACATGCACTAGAAGAGAATTTAAAAGATATGAATTCTGATATTGACGCTGTTATTTATATCGATGTTGATTCAGATGTCCTTGAAAAACGTCTAAGCGGTAGAATTATTTGTCGTGATTGTGGAGCTACGTATCATAAAGTATACAATCCACCTTCAGTTGATGGTGTTTGTGATAACTGTGGTTCTCATGACTTCTATCAACGTGAAGACGACAAGCCAGAAAAAGTTAGACATCGTATTAACTTACAGATGGAATCAATTAAACCGATCTTAGAATTCTACGATGATAAAAACATACTACACCGCATTAGTGGTGAAAATCCGATTGAAGTAGTTTATCGTGAGATACGTAATATTCTTGGAGAATAGATACCAAAGCATTTCACTAACTGGTAAAAAAAGGAGGAAGTATTAATGGCTAAAGATGATGTTATTGAAGTAGAAGGAATTATATTAGAAACCTTGCCAAATGCAATGTTCAAAGTTGAATTAGAAAATGGCCACGAAATTTTAGCTCATGTTTCAGGTAAAATTCGTATGAACTATATCCGTATTTTGCCAGGAGATAAAGTAACAGTTGAAATGTCTCCTTATGATTTGACAAAAGGTCGAATTACATATCGCTTTAAATAGTCGATGGTTAAGAAGTTTAAGGAGGGAAAATGATGAAAGTTAGAGCATCAGTAAAACCAATTTGTGAGAAGTGCAAAGTTATCCGCCGTAATGGTAAAGTAATGGTAATTTGCGAAAATCCAAAACACAAACAACGTCAAGGTTAATTTTAAGAAAAAGGAGGAAACTAGTCTATGGCTCGTATAGCAGGAGTTGATATTCCACGTGACAAACGTATTGTTATTTCATTAACATATATCTTTGGAATCGGGAACACTACAGCAAAACAAATCTGTGCAGATGCTAATGTATCTGAAAACACTCGCGTACAAGATTTATCTAACGATGAATTAGACCGTTTACGTTCTATTGTTGACGGAATCAAAGTTGAAGGTGATTTACGTCGTGAAGTAAGTTTAGACATCAAACGTTTACAAGAAATCGGATCATACCGTGGTAACCGTCACCGTCGTAACTTACCAGTTCGCGGACAAAACACTAAAAACAACGCTCGTACCCGTAAAGGTCCTAAAAAAGCAGTTCAAGGTAAGAAATAATTAATTTAAAAGGGAGGTTAAGACTTCATGGCAAAAAGACAACAAGCTCGTAGACGTCGTCGCGACAGAAAAAATATTGAACGTGGAATCGCACATATTCGTTCAACATTCAATAATACAATCGTTATGATTACAGACGAGAATGGTAACGCACTTTCTTGGTCATCAGCAGGATCATTAGGATTCCGTGGATCAAAAAAATCTACTCCATTTGCTGCTCAAATGGCATCAGAAGTTGCTGCTAAAGGCGCAATGGAACATGGTATGAAATCTGTAGAGGTTGCAGTTAAAGGACCAGGATCTGGTCGTGAATCGGCAATCCGTTCATTACAGGCAGCTGGATTAGAGGTTTCAGCAATTCGTGACGTAACCCCAATCCCACATAACGGTGCTCGTCCACCAAAACGTCGTCGTGTTTAATGATAATTCCTATATTTAAAAACTTTTAATGTTGCTACAAAATTATCATTGAGACATAACGTATTGAAAGGGGAAAATTACTAATGATCGAGATTGAAAAACCAGAGATTACTACGGTTGAAGTCAGTGAAGATGAAAAATTTGGCAAGATCGTGATTGAACCATTAGAACGTGGATATGGAACAACTCTTGGAAACTCATTACGTCGTATTCTGCTATCTTCATTACCAGGTGCAGCAGTAACTAATATTCAAATTGATGGTGTGCTTCATGAGTTTGCTACAGTCGATGGTGTAGTGGAAGATGTTCCTACGATCATTTTAAACTTGAAGAAGTTAGCCCTTAAATTGCACACAGAAGAAAGCAAAGTAATTGAATTAAATGTTGCGGGTCCAAAAACAGTAACAGCTGCTGACATTATTCATGATAATGATGTACAAATTTTAAATCCTGATTTACATATTTGTACCTTAGCCGAAGATGCAGAATTGAACATGCGTATTAGCGTGTCCAACGGTCGAGGTTATGCACGTAGCGAATACAATAAGAGTGATGATATGCCAATTGGTGTATTACCAATCGATTCAATATATACACCAATTGAAAAAGTGAATTATCAAGTTGAAAATACACGTATTGGTCAAAAGAATATATTTGATAAATTGACTTTAGACATTTGGACAGACGGATCAATTAGTCCAGAAAAATCTTTAAGTTTAGCTGCAAAAATATTGACTGAACATTTAAATATCTTTGTTAACTTAAACGATGAAGCACGCGAAGCAGAAATCATGGTTGAAAAAGAAGAAGCAGAAAAAGAAAAAGTTCTTATCATGACAATTGAAGAATTAGACTTATCTGTTCGATCTTACAACTGCTTGAAACGTGCTGGAATTAATACAATTCAAGAACTTACAAATAAAACTGAAGCTGAAATGATGAAAGTTCGTAACTTAGGACGTAAATCATTATCAGAAGTTAAAGGCAAATTAGATGATCTAGGCCTAAGTCTGAAAGACGACGAATAATAGATCATTAGGGTTTATTTTACAAGAAATGGAGGAATCTTAATGGCATACCGTAAATTAGGACGTACAAGTACACAACGTAAAGCATTACTACGTGATTTAACGACTGATGTAATTATCAACGAACGTATCGAAACAACAGAAGCTCGTGCTAAAGAAGTTCGTAAAACTGTTGAAAAAATGATTACATTAGGTAAGAAAGGTGACTTAGCTTCTCGTCGTAAGGCAGCTTCATTCTTACGCCGCGAATTAGCTGATGCTCGTATTGAAGATGACGAAGTAATTATTGAATCAGTATTAGATCGTTTATTCGATAATTATGCTAACCGTTATGAAAACCGTAATGGAGGTTATACTCGTATCCTTAAAAAAGGACCACGACGTGGTGACGCTGCTCCAATGGTAATCTTAGAGTTAGTTTAATAATTTAATAAGAACCAATAGTTTAGTCACTTAATGATGGAGAGTGTTATGATCAATAATTTGGTCTAGCTCTAATGCACAAGCAATGTTTATTGCTTAGATTGGAGGGGATTTTCTCCTCCAATCCATGTGCTTCTATCGTAAGTGCTTTTTTTATAGTTAAGTATATGATTGTTTTGAGAAAAGAATCGAATTAAATGGTATATTTACCTATGAAAAAATCAGAAAGATGTGTCGCGAAAGGAAGATAATAATGAAAAGTCCTATCATCGAGTTAAAAGATATATCATTTCAATATCAAGGCGTAGAGTCTTTTGCTTTGACGAATGTTAATCTGACCATCAATAAAGGGGAATGGGTTGCATTAATCGGACCAAACGGATCAGGGAAGTCAACTTTAGCAAAAATTATGAATGGTCTTTTGGTGCCTGAAAGTGGAAAAGTATTTATCAATGGTAAATTACTAGATGAAGAAACCGTTTGGGAAGCTAGAAGATCTGTCGGAATGGTCTTTCAAAATCCTGATAACCAATTTGTTGGGGCAACGGTTGAAGACGATGTTGCTTTTGGTCTAGAAAACAATGGAGTTGAACGTCTAGAGATGATTCAACGTGTTGATGAAGCACTTCAACAAGTTAGAATGTCTGATCATAAAAAGAAAGAACCCGCTCGTTTATCTGGTGGGCAAAAACAAAGAGTGGCACTTGCAAGCGTCATTGCTTTACGACCAGATGTAATTTTACTAGATGAAGCAACGGCGATGTTAGATCCTTTGGGTCGCGAAGAAGTGATTGAAGCAATTGAGAAAGTAAAAGAACAATATGATTTAACTGTTATCTCTATCACACATGATATCGATGAAGCTTCCAAAGCAGATCGAATTATTGTGATGAAAGATGGCGAAAAGAAAAGTGAAGGTGTTCCTGCCGATATCTTTAATTTAGGTGAAGGTCTCATTGATATGGGACTAGATTTACCATTCACACAGAAGTTGAAACATGCTTTAATGGAGCGTGGAGTAGATATACCGGATGAATATTTTGATGAGGAGGCTTTATTACAATGGATAATCCAATCGTATTTAACAATGTAGATCATATTTATAATGCGGGTAGTCCATTTGCCGTTTCTGCATTAAAAAATGTGAACTTAAGTATTCCTAAAGGAAAGATTACTGCCATTATCGGACATACTGGGTCAGGAAAATCAACACTTATCCAACATCTAAACGTGTTGTTACGACCAACGCATGGTACTGTAAAGATTAATGATGTAGAAATTACTGCTGATTCAAAAAATAAAAATTTAAAAGCACTGAGAAAACAAGTCAGTGTTGTGTTTCAATTTCCAGAGTCTCAGTTATTTGAAGAAACCGTCTTAAAAGATGTCATGTTTGGACCTTTAAACTTTGATGTATCCGAAGAAGAAGCTGAACGCATTGCGCGTGAGAAACTGTCTTTAGTCGGTTTATCTGAGAATCTTTACGACCGATCTCCGTTTGACTTGAGTGGAGGTCAAATGAGACGTGTCGCTATTGCTGGTGTTCTAGCCTTGGAACCAAGCGTTCTCGTTCTTGATGAACCGACAGCTGGTTTAGATCCAGCGGGTCAGAAGTACATGCTAGAGATGTTTGTAAATTTACATCGCGAACAAAACATCACACTCGTTTTAGTAACACATCAAATGGAAGATGTGGCTTTATATGCCGATAATGTCATTGTGATGGAGAATGGAACAGTGGTTAAGACAGGAGAACCATTAGAAATTTTTAAAGATGAGGATAAACTAGACACATTACAATTATCTCTACCTCATTCGCTACAGTTTTTTAAAGATATTGATACTCAGTTAGAAACAACTTATATAAAAGAGACTCAACCGATTACAGTAGAGCAACTAGCAGATGAGATTGTAAAAATTAAACAATCTCGTACTCTAAAGAGTGAGGTGTCAGAAAATGTTTGATAAATTACTTTTAGGCCGCTATTTACAAGGTAATTCAATAATTCATGAATTAGATCCCCGCACTAAGTTATTAGGTAGTTTCTCTTTCATTGTGATTGTTTTTTTAGCAAATCATTGGCTAGCTTACTTACTCCTTGCAGCATTTGTATTTTTTGTCATCAAATTAAGTAATATTTCTATATCTTACTTTTTACGTGGAATTCGACCAATGTTGTGGATTATTATGTTTACCGTTATATTTCAGATGTTATTTACTGTGGGAGGAACGGTTTATTTCCAATTAGGTCCGATAACAATTACATCTTTAGGGGTAATCAATGCGATTTATATCTTTATGCGATTAGTCTTAATTATTATGATGTCAACCATCTTAACTCTTACAACAGCACCATTAGAATTAACAGATGGTATTGAACACTTATTAAGACCGTTGTCTCGTTTAGGTTTTCCATCACACGAAGTGGCGTTAATGCTCTCCATTGCTTTACGTTATGTTCCTACTTTGATGGATGAAGCGCAAAAGATTATGAATGCTCAAAGAGCTCGAGGGGTAGAATTCGATGAAGGTAGTTTCATTGACCGTGTTAAGGCTATGGTACCCATCTTAATTCCACTGTTCGTTAGCGCATTTAACCGGGCTGATGAGATGGCGATTGCCATGGAAGCTCGAGGTTATCGAGGTGGGGAAGGTCGGACAAAATATAGACAATTAAAATTCTCAAAAATAGATGCTTATGCACTCTTAACTTTATTATTAGTAACAACGGCGTTAATTGCGATTCGAATATTTATTTGATAATTTGTAATTGGAGGTAAACTGAATGACGACACGTTATGCGTTAAAAATTCAATATGACGGCACTAACTATGTCGGCTATCAAGTGCAACCAAATGGGCCATCGATACAAGAAGCTTTGCAAAAGGCCTTACATATAATGGCAAAGGCTAAACCCGGGGAATTAATTAAGAATTCAACATCGGGAAGAACTGACTCTGGTGTTCATGCACTCGGACAAGTCATCCATGTCGATTATCCAGCTAAAATACAGCCTAAATCAATGCGTAAGGCATTGAACAGTATCTTAGACCAATCTATTCGAATCGTCGATGTAGCGCAAGTATCGGATGAATTTCATGCTCGCTATCATGCCATCGGTAAAGAGTATCAGTATCGGATAGATATTAATGATTTTCCCGATCCGTTCAAGCGATTATACACGAGTCATCATCCGTATGCTTTTGATTTGGAACGAATTCAAGAGGCGCTTAAGATTATTGTTGGTGAACATGATTTTACAAGTTTTTGTTCTACGAAAACTGACATTGAGAATAAAGTGCGCCATGTGTTAGAAGCTGAAGCTTGGATAGATGAAGCGAAGAACGAATTAGTCTTCCGATTTTATGGAAAAGGTTTTTTATACAATATGGTTCGTATACTGGTTGGAACTCTCCTTCAAATTGGAGATGGCTTAAAGCCAGTGGATGAGATGCAAAGGCTATTAGAAGTAAAAGACCGAAATGAAGCGGGACCAACAGCGCCACCGAATGGCCTGTTCTTAATGCGTGTTGATTATGAAGTGGATCCATTTAAATAACTTTCAAACTGACCTATGAGTGAAGCTCATAGGTTTTTTTATTCACAAAAAAATACCTGACTGAAATATTAGCCAGGAACAAAATTATTTAGAATATTGAAAAACTTCTCTAGGTGTTCCGTCTTCAATGATAATATCACCGCAATGTTGAAAACCAAATTTTTCGATTAAAGCAATCATAGAAGTATTCTTTCGATGGGTATCGATTTTTATATTGTCGTAATGATCTATGACATACTGCATACAAAAGCTTCCGGCACCATTAATCTGTTGATTAGAAGCAATTCGGTGAATAGTAACATAAGGACGATCATTAAGCCACTCGCCATTGATCTCTTGATAGGTTGGATCTTCGCCACTTTGAATACACATTGTCGCAACAATTGTTTCCTCTGGTAAGTCCGTTTGGTCCTGATCGTCTATCACACAAACATAACTATGGTTATTTAAGATATCAGTTTCAATATCACTAGCTGCCGGATAATGATTTGGCCATTGAATATTGTTCCCATTCTTTCTTTGTAATTGTCTGCCGTATTCAATCACTTTCATAACTTCAGGAATTTCATTTTTCTTCGTTTGTCTTATGTACATTATTACCCTCTTTTCGATTTTTGTGGTATGTTTATAAAGTATTTAAATTAATTTACCCATTTAAACATTCAATTAATATTTATTAAATGGTATCATATGAGTAGCTAATTATTAGTATAATTAAGGAGAGAAATTAATGCAATATATTACTGAGAACCAAGCAATCCGTTTAGCCGCTGATTATATCAAAGATCCAGCCCAAAAATATATCGTTTATAATATCCGTCGTCGTAATTACTTATTACACGATTATTATAAATTCTTCTTCCGTTTTAGCCGTCGTGAATCGGTTTGGAATACACCATTGTTTAATATTGAAGACATTGCATCTGATTTAACCAATGAAGAAACAGTTGCGAAAGAAATCTTTGCAACTATCAACAAAAATGTGGATGATACGTTAAGTTTAAAACATAAGAAAGATTTTTCACTTAGAGATTGTGAAGTATTATTAAACTATTACTTTAATGGTAAAACTTATATCGCATTCTACGATTATTATTTAGGTCGCGTTGTATTAATTAAAGAACGTGATAAATCGAATGATTTCGGTGAATTAATTGGAAGTCGATACCAATTAATCGGTAACTTGCATACCATTATTAATAAATCAATTGAACTTTCGGATGGCTTACTAGAAAGATTCATGAGTGAGTTAATCAATGATTTTACACCAATTAGAGAAATTGATGGTTTTGAAGAGTTAAACACAACGCTTCATGCATATATCGTTGAAGAGATTAGTAAAATTGACTCATGGGTTAAAGAAGAAAAAACAAAAGCATAATCATATAAGAAAAGGCAGAAGAACATGAAGTACTTCTGCCTTTTGTGTATCTACGATTACTTATTTTGCAATATTTCGAACAAATTCGCGCATGTCAGAAACCTCTATAGTAGTATCGTGTAATCTTTCTGCCTCTAGTAAACCTTCAATTGCTGGTGGATACGGGATATTTGATAATTCATTTAATTTATCTAAAAGTTCTCGATCTGTTAACGTTTCAGCTTCAACACCAAGCGCAACTAAAACAGCCTCAGGAAATTTGTAAGGGCTGGCAGTTGAAACAATAACAGCAGGGTTCGTTGAAAGTCCTTCTTGGTTGAGATTGCGCCATGCTCTAGAAGCCACTGCTGTGTGGGTATCCATAATATAGCCGGTTTTTCTGTAAACAATATTAATTTCCTCTTTAGTTTGAGCTTCGGTCACATAGTCAGATAGGAAACTTGAAAAATGCGCCTGCTCCTCGTCTGTTAAAGTATAGTGACCCTTAGTGTCTAATTGTTCCATTAAGTCGCTTAAACGCTCGCTATCTTCATTTACAGCATGATAGACGAGACGTTCTAAATTACTAGAAACTAGAATGTCCATTGAAGGAGAAATCGTTAATATAAAGTCACGTTGACGGTTATATTCACCGTCTTGGAAGAAATCATAAAGCACTTTATTATCATTTGAAGCACACAGTAGTTTACCAATTGGTAGACCTGAACGTTTAGCGTAGTAACCAGCGAGTATATTACCAAAATTCCCTGTGGGTACACTAAAATCAATTTCACTGCCTGCATCAATCTTCCCTTGCTTCACAAGTTGAGCGTATGCATAAAAATAATACACAATTTGTGGGACTAAACGGCCGATATTCATAGAATTTGCTGAAGAAAATTGGCTGTCAGACGATTGAAGTTCATCACGCAGAACTGAATCATTAAATAAGTTTTTCACTTCAGTTTGGGCATCATCAAAGTTTCCAACGATAGAAACTACGTGTGTATTATCTCCTGTTTGCGTAAGCATCTGTTGCTCCTGAATGGAACTCACACCACCCTTAGGATAGAAGACGATGATTTTAGTTCCGGGAACATCTGAGAATCCAGCCATTGCTGCTTTACCAGTATCACCAGAGGTCGCCGTTAAGATTAGGATATCATTGTAATTATTATTAATCTCAGCAGAAGTTTTCATTAAGTGGGGTAATATCGATAAGGCCATATCTTTAAAAGCAATCGTTGATCCATGGAATAATTCCAGGTGATAATGCTTCTCATCAATGTCTACTACCGGTGCAATCACTTCTGTGTCAAATTTATTATCATAGGCTAATTCAATACAACGTTTTAGCTGCTTGTCCGAAAAGTCGGATAGAAATGGTTTTAAAATAAAGTGAGCCATTTCTTGATAAGTATATTGACTGAGTATTTCCCAATTTAAGTCAAAACTTGGGAAGGATTCTGGAACGTATAAACCACCATCGGTAGCAAGTCCTTGGAGTATAGCTTGAGAGGGTGTTACGATGTTCTTCGAGTTACGGGTACTTTTATAATTCATATTCTCACCTTTTTCTCATTTTATATCATTCAAATTATACTGAAAAAGTTTACTTTCAGCAATGTTTAAGTAAAAATTCAATAGAATTATATAAAGGTACATAATTAAGTTTGGAAATACAACCGATTACAAAGTCAGTGAAATAGTTTTTTCAACGAGTGTGTATATTAGAACTTAATGTGGAATAATGCTAAAATGTACGAAATAAGAAAGGATGATTGCCATGTTAGTGTCAACAACTGGAAAAGTAAAAAGAGACTTTAAACAAAATATTTTGACAGATAATAAAGATAAAGTCATCACTGTTTGGAATGTAAGTTATGAGATTAGAAGCAAGGAAATTACGGGAACGATTGAAGCTAATTACCTAACACATCAATCAGAAGCCGACGTTACTCCAGAATTAATTCGTGGTTTTGCTGAATTTCAAGGCACCATCGATGGTAAGCAGGGAAGCTTCACAGCTCAGGAAGATGGTCGGGTACAAAATAATATATTGAAAATCAACGGTAGAATTATTGATGCGAGTGAAGAACTAAGTATGTTAGTCGGTCGTTACGACTATGATGGTATTCTTTCGGAAAGTGTTTATGAAATTAATTTTGATATTGAGTTTTAAGTAGGAAAGTTGGCACTTTTGTAACAATCAACTTAATTTTTTGGACTAAGTATCATGAAAGGAAGAGGAAAGTGTATGTTAAAAAAATATGATTTCGATGATATTGATGATCGCTATGACAATTTTAAACGGTCGAATCTAGGGGAAGAAATTGATAAGTTACAAAGAATCGTCCAAAGATTAAAGATACCTGTGCTCATCCTAGTGGATGGTTGGGAGAGCTCAGGGAAGGGCGACATTATTAATGATTTAACAAGAGAATTAGACCCGCGTTATGTCAAAGTTGAACTATTTGACAGTCGGTCTGATGTTGATTATCTACATCCAAGCGTGTGGCGTTTTTGGCAAAAACTACCAAGTCACGAAGAAGTCGTCGTATTTGATCAAAGTTTTTACTCACAGGTTATGAACAAAGATGAACGATCGAGTGATAAATTAAAGCAAAGAACTGAAGAATTATTAAACTTAGAACATATGCTTCTGGATGATGGCACTATTGTTATTAAATTCTTTTTACATATTAAAGAAAAAACCCAAAGTAAAAATATAGAAGCTTTAGAAGATTCTAAATTCCGTCAATTTTTACTATCAGATAATGATTATAAACAAAACAAAAACTATGAAGAATATTTAGAATGGTTTGATAAAGTCTTAAAGAAAACAGATGTGCCTGAAAGTCCATGGAATATAATTAATGCAGAAGACAGAAAGTTAGCAGCTAAGACTGTTTTAGGTATTACGCTCGAAGAAATCACATCAGGGATTGAACGAGTGACTTTAGCAAGAGAGCGAGCAGATAAATCGGATCGTAAATATTATATAGAAGACACCCAGTTAGATGAGTTTGATTTATCTAAGATAATCTCAGATAAAGAGTACGACAAAGAATTAGAAATTTTACAAAAGGAAGCTGCTGATTTAGTTTATGATTGTTATACGAAAGATATTGCTATTATTACTGCTTTTGAAGGGGTAGATGCGGCTGGTAAGGGTGGAGCAATCCAAAGATTGACGCGCCATATTGATCCTCGAAGTTATACGATTCATGGAATTAAAGCACCGACAGATTTAGAAAACAGCTATCATTATTTATGGCGTTTTTGGACCAAATTCCCCAAAGATGGAGACATGGCCATCTTTGACCGAAGCTGGTATGGTCGTGTTCTCGTTGAACGAATCGAAGGGTTTGCTTCAGAGTCAGAATGGGAACGCGCTTATGATGAGATTAATCATACGGAAAAAGTATTAACAGATCACGGAAGTATTGTGATGAAATTCTTTATGTATATTGATGAAGATGAGCAAAAAGAGCGTTTTGAAGATCGCCAGGAAGAACCAGATAAGAATTATAAAATTACCGAAGATGATTGGCGCAATCGAAGCCAGTGGGATGAATATATTGCTGCTTATGAAGAGATGCTAGATTGTACCCATACGGCTAATGCTCCGTGGTATATTGTTGCGACTAATCAAAAGAAATTTGCCAGAATTGAAGTATTAAAGCACTTTATTAATCATATTAAAGAGCATTTAAGTGAGTTACCAGAGTCATAAGCATCAAAATTATAACTTAATATTAATTTAAAATGAGAAAAGTGTTGTCTTTTCTCATTCTATTGTATAGAATATAATTTAGAATACAGATTTTATAAGAAGAGGAGGATAATAATGGGAGATACAGAAAGCAACTTACAATTAGATAACGACAGTCGATTAATGGTGGCAGGCCTATTATTACTCGGCCTGCCGGAAAAATTTAACTTATAAAATTTGGAGGAAATTATGAATATTAAAATTAAACAAATAGGGAAACACATTATTACAGGAGTCACTATAGCATCTGCACTTCTATCACCAGTCTTAACTTCAGCACAAGATACCGTAAAAATTGGTGCTAACTATGAATTATCCGGGGACGCTGCGTCTTATGGGACTCAAATGTTAGAAGGTTTAGAGTTAGCTGTTGAAAAAGTGAATGCCAATGGTGGAATACTTGATGGTCAAGAAATTGAGATTGTGAGTTATGATAATCAAAGTAACGTGACTGAGTCTGCATCTGTTGCTCAAAGGTTAGTAGCTGAAGGAGTTGTTGGAGTGGTCGGACCGGCAACAACAGGAAACACAGAGGCGCAACTGCCAATTTTCACAGAGGCGAACATTCCAATGGTATCTCCATCAGCAACCGATGATGACATTACTTTTGATTCAGCGGGAGATGTATTAGAATATTTCTTTAGAGTATGTTTCAATAACTCATATCAAGGTAGTGCCGGTGCAACTTTTGCTGCTGAAGATTTAAGTGCAACAAATGCAATCGTATTTGTCGATCAATCTTCGGATTATTCTCGCGGATTAGCTGATAACTTTAATTCTGAATTTGAAAGTCGTGGTGGAACAATTGTTAATGAAGATTCATTTACAGCTGGAGACACAGACTTTTCTGCCATTTTAACAACAGCGTTGACACAAGACTTTGATGTTATTTATATTCCAGCATATTATACTGAAGCAGGATTAATTATTAAACAAGCCCGCGAGATGGGGATTGAACAGCCAATTATTGGACCTGATGGATTCTCAAGTGAAGTTTTATTAGACCTTGCAGGAGTTGAGAATGCGAACGACATCTACTATACTGACCACTTCTCAAACGAAAGTGAAGAAGAGTCGGTTCAGAATTTTCTTTCAGCTTTTGAAGAAAAGTATGGTAAAGAAGGTGGAACATGGAACGCACTTGGTTATGATGCAGCTATGTTAATTATTGATGCTATCGAACGTAGTGGTTCAACAGATCCACAAGCCATTACAGATGCGATTGCTGAAACAACTGAATTTGCGGGAGTAACGGGGACATTCGCGATTGACGAAGACCATAACCCAGTAAAACCAGCGGTTATGATAGAACTACAAGAAGGCGAAATTGTTTCGGCTGAGAACGTATCAGCAGAATAATCAGTATAATTTACAAGCAGAAGGGCATAGACCTTCTGCTTTTTTAGTGTGTAAATTTTATAAATCAATACAAAAAAGCTGAGAAGTAAATACCTCTCAGCTTGAATAGTTAATGATTATAGTAATGATTCTGCTAAATCGATCGAAGCACGAATGCTTTCAGCTGAAGCATTTAATTTCTCAGTTTCCCATTCATTTAATGATACTTCGAAGCGTTTAGTCCAACCTTGACGTGTAACTACTGTCGGAGTACTAAATGCTACTGGGCGTTCTGTGTTGTACTCACCATCAAATAATGGTGTACTTACAGGATAAATTGAATGCTCATCTAACAGAATTGAACGTGCTAATTCGATTGATGACTGCGCCACTGCTGCGTTTGTTACTCTAAATTTGTTATCAAATACTTCATAAGCTGCTTGAACAACTTTTTCTTGAACTTCGTCAGCAGTTAATGGTTCAATATCAGGGAAATGCTCTGATAATTGGTCATAAGGAATACCAGCTACACTTACGCGACTTAAGATTGGTACTGCACTGTAACCATGCTCACCCATCATGTATCCACTCACTGATTTAGGATCAACGCCGTAATGCTTACCGATGATATAACGTAATCTTGCTGAGTCTAACATACATCCTGTACTCATCATACGTTTTTTTGGATATGAAAATTCATTCGCAGCCATATAAATGACAGTATCAGCTGGGTTCGTAATAAAGATAATGATCGCTTCTTGCGTTACTTCGCTTATGTTTTTCATAATTGAACGAATAATTGAAGCATTGTTCGTTAATAATTGTTGACGGTCCGCTGGTACTTCACCATTGGGATAAACGTGCGTTGCTGAAACAATGATAACATCCGCATCGCTCAGATCATTATAATCATTTGATGAATGGATGTTAACATTTTGACGAGAAAGTAATCCAGTAGCATGGTCTTGGTCTAAAGCTTCACCAAAAGCTAGCTCTTCTCTACTATCTACAACAACGATTTCCCCGAATAAGTCAGAAGAACTTGCGTAGGCTAAGACATGCTCTCCTACGTGGCCGACTCCGATAATCCCTAATTTTTGTGACTTCATTTTCAAGCTCCTTTAAATTAAAATTTTAATAATATTCTTATTTAAACATATAAAAACTGTTTTTTAAAGAAATAATTAATATAAAGTATACTATATGAGTAAAACTTAGCAAATACTTTTTTTATATGATAAAAAAATGAGATTATAGTTAAAATACTTATTAACTTAATCTCATAAATCGTATATCATAAATTTAACAACAAAAGATAAGAGGGATTCACATGAAGAAAAGTGTATTAAACGTTCAAAATATTATTAGCATTATCATTAGATAGTGTTTGTAGCTAAGTTACTTAGGTACAAACACGGCTTCGATTGTTTGTATCTATGAGGTGCTAGTTATTTTGATGCCCACATAGATTGATTTCTAGAGTGGGAATATCTGATACACTTTTTCAAAGTGAGCGAAGAACCTGACCTAGATAATCTGTCTAGGTCAGGTTTTTTGTTGAAAAATTATTCCTGAGGAGGAGTACAAAATGAAATTAAGAAAATTAGCGTTGTCTTTATTAACAGGATTAGCAGTCGGGTCGAGTTTATTAGGAGCAGGTCAAGTATTAGCGCAAGATACTGTAAAAATCGGTGGAAACTTTGAATTAACTGGAGATGCAGCGGCTTACGGAACACCCATGTCAGAGGCGGCAAAATTAGCAGTTAAAGAAGTAAATGAAAATGGTGGAGTATTAGGTGGTGAGGTTGAATACGTAGAGTATGATAATACATCAGATTTAACTGAAGCTGCTTCAGTTGCTCAGCGATTAGCATCTGAAGACGTTGTCGGAATTGTAGGACCAGCAACAACAGGTGACTCTAACGCACAAATTCCAGTCATTCAAGAAGCAGCAGTTCCAGCAATTTTACCAGCAGCAACGGGGAATGGTATGACATTAGACGATAATGGAGATGTGTTTGAGTATTTATTCCGTGTAGCATTTGAAGATGCATTCCAAGGCCGTGCGGCAGCAACATATGTTACTGAAACATTAGGTGCACAAACAGCAGCATTATTCGTTGACCAATCTACGGACTATGCGACAGGGCTAGAGCAGGCATTTACTGAAGAGTTTGAAGCTTTAGGAGGACAAGTTGTTACAACTGAATCATTCCAATCAGGCGATACTGATTTTACAGCATCGTTAACATCATTACTATCTCAAGAGTTTGATGTACTTTATGTACCTGGTTACTATACAGAAGTTGGTTTATTAATTAAACAAGCACGTGAATTAGGAATTACACAACCGATTGTCGGAGGGGACGGTTTAGGGAACCAAACTTTAGTTGACTTAGCAGGTGCAAGTAACGTTAATGATGTTTATTACACAGCTCACTATTCTCCCTTAAGTGACGACGAAGATTTACAAGATTTTTTAACAAAGTTCGAAGAAGAATATGGTAAACAAGCGGATCAATTCGCAGTGTTAAGTTATGATGCGACAATGTTATTATTAGATGCTGTTGAGCGTGCTGGATCAGCTGATCGTCAAGCAGTTACAGATGCTTTAGCAGCGACGGAAACATTTGATGGGTTAACGGGTACGTTCTCAATTGACGAAGATCATAACCCAGTTAAAGAAGTTTTAATGTTGCAATTAACAAATGGTGAAGTTGAAAACGTAGAAGCTGTTAATGTTGGTGAATAGTAACGTGTTTTAAGACATAGACTGTAAGCTATTAACATGCTTGTTATTAGCCTACAGTCTTTTTATTAGAATTAAATTAGAAACATTCAATAAAATATATAATTTGTAGAAGTGTAGCGTAAAAAGGATAAAGACAGAAAAATGAAACGGTTACATTTGTTTTTGATTGGAATTATTAGAGAAAAGCTAATTTATTTAAGAAAACCGGTTGTAAAATTAGAAAGTCTATATTATACTCTTATAAATTATTAAATTTTAACAAGAAAGGAATTTTATTATGCAACTATTTTTGCAGCAACTAGTAAATGGTGTTGCTTTAGGTAGTATATACGCATTGATGGCCTTAGGTTATACAATGGTATATGGTACGATTAAATTAATTAACTTTGCACATGCCGATATATTTATGATGGGTGCCTTTGTAGGGTATTACTTAGTCACAGTTTTAGAGATGAACTTATTCTTAGCAATGTTAATTGCTATGATATTTTGTGCAATTTTAGGAGTCGTAATTGAACGTGTTGCATATAAGCCTTTACGTAATTCAACTCGTGTAGCTTCTCTGATTACAGCAATTGGGGTATCGTATTTTCTACAGAATATTATGATTTATTTCTTAGGTCCGGAAGTTAGAGCTTTTCCATCGCCACTTGAGACTTCAATCTATCGTATAGGTAATATTGTAATTAACTCAAAACAAATTTTAGTATTTGCTATTACAGTGATTTTAATGATCTTACTGTATACGATTGTTCAACGATCAAAAATGGGGAAAGCAATGCGAGCTGTTGCCGTCGATTCAGAAGCGTCACAGTTAATGGGGATTGACGTGAACCGCGTTATTTCCTTTACATTCGCCTTAGGTTCAGGACTTGCAGGTATTGCAGGTGTCCTAGTTGGTGTTTATTATAATTCAATTTCTCCTGGTATGGGTACAGCTTTAGGTCTAAAAGCCTTCGTAGCTGCCGTAGTTGGTGGGGTTGGGTCAATTCCTGGAGCAATGGTTGGTGGATATGTCATTGGTATCCTAGAAACAATCGTTACTTTCATGGGTGGGTCAATGTATAAAGACGCCGTAGTTTATGGTTTATTAATTGTAATCTTACTTGTACTTCCTTCAGGGTTGTTCGGTAAGAATGTTAAAGAGAAAGTTTAGGTGATAACATGCAGAGAATACATTTACGAAGTATATCATGGTTAGCGCTAGCGCTCTTTGGTTTTGCGGCAATCTACTTTCTAACTTCAACAGGCGTTATTAATCCATTCTACCGAATTACATTAATGACAATTATGTTGAACGTTATTTATGCAGCAGGTTTAAACCTTATCTTAGGAGTGGCCGGTCAATTCTCATTAGGACATGCCGGTTTTATTGCTATTGGAGCTTATTCAGCTGCCATCTTTACAAAAGAAATGGACAATAGTACATTAGGTTTATTTGTTGGGATTGCAGTCGGAATGGTCATTGCAATGATCATGGCATTATTAGTTGGTGTCCCTACTTTAAGACTGAAGGGTGATTACTTAGCTATCGCAACACTTGGTGTTAGTGAGATTATCCGTGTTCTAATTAATAATTTACGTGATATTACAAATGGTCCAGCAGGTATCAGTGGTATTCCATTAGTAACAACTTGGGAGTTAGTTTATATCTTCTTAATTATCATTGTAACGATTATTGTATGTTATACATATAGTAGTAGTGGACGTGCCACTTTAGCAATCAATCAAAACGAAATTGCTGCTGAGGCCATGGGAGTGAGTGTTACTAAATATAAAGTTATGGCTTTTGTTATTGGAGCAATGACGGCAGCTGTTGGTGGGTCACTTCAAGCGACATTCATTGGTATCGTAACGCCAAGTGATTATACATTTAACCGTTCAATTGATGTATTAATCATTGTCGTATTTGGTGGTATTGGTAGTTACACTGGTACTTTCATTGCTGCGATATTATTAGGATTACTTAACTTATTCCTTCAAGACTATGGTCAATTGCGTATGGTTATTTATGCCGTTGCCTTAGTGCTAATTATGATTTTCCGCCCAGGAGGGTTATTAGGAACTTGGGAATTCAAATTTGGTAGTATCGTGGACAGATTATTTGGAAGTAAAGATAAGGAGGCAGTTTCATGAGTCTATTAGAAGTCGATAAATTAACAAAAAACTTCGGTGGATTAGCAGCCGTATCAAATGTTTCCTTAGAGTTGAACGAGGGTGAATTAGTTGGATTAATTGGCCCTAACGGAGCAGGGAAGACAACATTCTTCAACCTTTTAACTGGCGTATATAAACCAACAGAAGGAACAATTAAATTAAAAGTTGATGACGAAATGAAAGAACTAAATGGTAAGCGACCAGATAAAATTAACGGAATGGGCCTAGCAAGAACATTCCAAAACATTCGCTTATTCCCAGATATGACTGTACTTGAAAATGTTCAAGTAGCGATGCACCGAGAAGATGGGAATTCTATGTTCTCAAGTATTTTTAGAACATCTGCTTATTATGAAACAGAAAAAAATATGCGTGAGGAAGCTTTTGAGTTACTTTCAATCTTTGATTTGGCTAAACATGCTAATGATAAAGCGAGAAACTTAGCTTATGGGCAACAAAGACGTTTAGAAATTGTCCGTGCGTTAGCAACTAAACCCAAAATCTTATTCTTAGATGAGCCAGCAGCCGGAATGAATCCGAATGAAACCGCAGATTTAACATCATTAATTGCGCAAATCCGTGAGCAATTTAACTTGACGATTGTGTTAATAGAACACGATATGTCTCTAGTTATGGATATTTGCCAAAGAATTTATGTACTGGAATATGGACGATTGATTGCTGAAGGTACACCGAAAGAAATTCAATCAAACGAAGATGTTGTTCGTGCATACTTAGGAGGGGATAGTTAATGTTAAAAGTAAATAATCTCCAAGTAAACTATGGAATGATTAACGCGGTTCGTAACGTGAGTTTTGAAGTTAATGAAGGTGAAATCGTTACTTTAATTGGAGCCAATGGAGCAGGTAAATCGACGATTCTTAGAACAATTTCTGGTTTAGTTAAAGCTGCTGGTGGATCGGTTGAATATGCAGGTAAAAACTTAGAAAGATATTCACCAAAAAAGATTGTTGAAGCAGGAATCTCTCAAGTGCCTGAAGGCCGCCACGTATTTAAAGGCTTAAGTGTTAAAGAGAATTTAGAATTAGGCGCGTTTTTACGTAAAGATAAGGATCAAATTGAAGAAGACTTACAAAACGTTTATAAACGATTCCCAGTATTAAGTGAACGACTGAAACAAGATGCTTCAACTTTATCTGGTGGAGAGCAACAAATGTTAGCTATGGGTCGTGCACTGATGTCTAAACCTAGATTATTATTATTAGATGAACCATCAATGGGACTCGCACCAATCTTTATTAAAGAAATCTTTAGTATTATTGAATCCATCCAAAAACAGGGAACAACCGTGCTTTTAATTGAACAAAATGCTAAAATGGCATTGCAGATAGCTACACGAGGCTACGTGTTAGAGACTGGTAAAGTTGTTTTGTCTGGATCTGGTGAAGAGTTATTAGCAAGTGATGAAGTTCAAAAAGCATATTTAGGAGGATAAAAATGTACGTAAAAGATTATATGACAGCAGAATTAATTACGATTACTCCTCAGACTTCTGTGACTGAGGCTCAAGATTTATTACGTAAACATGATATTAATCGTCTACCAGTTTTAAAAAATGACAAGCTTGTTGGTTTAGTAACTAAAGATTTAATTAATCGTAACTTACCATCGAACGCGACAAGTTTAAGTCGTAATGAAATTAACTATTTATTAGAGAAAACAACTGCAGAAGATATTATGGCTACAAAATTACACTCAGCAAATCCAGATACATTATTGGATCATGCAGCGACAATTATGTCTGAAAATAATTTAGGTGTCTTAGTTGTCTTAGAGAACGAAAGATTAGTCGGAGTCATTACAGACAAAGATATCTTTAATGCATTCGTGGATATATCAGGAACGCGCGAACCTGGGACGACTATAGTTGTTGAGTTAGACAAAGACCGTGAAGGTGTGATTGAAGAAATTGGTGATGCCTTAGTTGAGTCAGATAATAACCTAACTCATATGATTGTTTACTATCATCTTGAGAATTCAATTCGAATTGTCATCAGTGTGAATACAGATAGAGTGGATAATTTAGTTCAAGCTATTGAAAAGCGTGGTTATGAAGTTAAATCAGTAACAAAAAAACCAAATTAAGATATAGAGAAAGGCCGTTCCAAACGAAGAGGTTTGGGATGGCCTTTTAAATATTTATAACAGTTCTTGAATGTCTTTTTTGATACTAATAGGTTTAGTTGTTGGTGGATATCTTTTTACTACCTTACCTTGACGGTCAATTAAAAATTTTGTGAAATTCCATTTAATATCACTGTTAAGTAAGCCACCTTTTTCTTGTTTTAACCATTGGAACACAGGCTCAGCGTTCTTCCCATTGACATTCACTAATTCATTCAATGGAAACGTCACACCAAAATTAATCTCACAACTTTCTGCCATAGAATCATTGGTTTGATCTTCTTGTTTAAATTGATTGCTCGGAAAGCCAATGACGGTAAAATCTTGTTCTTTGAATTCTTGGTAAAGTGCTTCTAGCTCTTCGAATTGGGAATTGAGACCACATTGTGTGGCAGTATTCACAATCAATAAAACGTGATTATTGTAATCATTCAATCGATAGGGATCACCATTGCTTCGAATAAGTGAAAAGTCAGGTAGTGGCATAATATCTCCTTCTCTAATTAAAGTTATCTTATAGATCTACGTTATGATAAACCTTCTGAACATCCTCGTCATCTTCAAGTGCATCAATGAGTTTTTCAAACTGAGCTAAATCATCTTCCCCAAGTGATACTTCTGATTTAGGAAGCATTTCTAATTCAGCAACTTCGAACTTATCAATTCCAAATGCTTCAAGTGCGTCTTTAATATGGCTGAAATCTGTTGGTTCACCATAAACAACGACTTGGTCATCTTCTTGTTGAACGTCACGGACGTCAACATCAGCTTCGAGTAAAGCCATCATTATTTCTTCAGCATCTTGATTAGCAATTACAAATACAGCTGTGTTATCAAATAAATAACTAACTGAACCACTGACACCCATGTTACCGCCGTTTTTCCCATATAAAGAGCGGACATTTCCAGCAGTACGATTTACATTATTCGTTAAGGCATCTACGATAACCATTGAACCACTTGGACCGAAGCCTTCGTAACGTAATTCTTGGAATTGCTCATCATCTGACCCTTTTGCTTTATCTACAGCGCGATCGATAATATGTTTAGGTACATCATAAGTCTTTGCACGTTCAATCGCAAATTTTAGTTTTTGGTTTAAATCGGGATCAGGTTCACCTGATTTTGCTGCTGCATAGATTTCAATACCAAATTTCGCATAGACACGGGAAGTGTCTTGGTCTAGTTTCGCTTTCTTTTCTCTGATATTCATCCATTTACGTCCCATTAACTTCACTTCTCTTTCTTAGTTTATCTTATATTATTATAACCATAGTTTCTTAAATTGTTAAATAATAAATTGATGAGTATAATTAAGATAAAAGTATACACCTAGAATGCGATGATGACAAGTTTGAGAGTCAGTGGGTCAAGAACGAATTTTTAATATAAAATGCATATTTATATTAAAATAATGAGGTATATAAAGTAGCAGTAAAAATTAAAAGTAGGTGGATTGTTTTCTCTCTCTTAATTATCAATCTTTAATTGATAACTATAATGCTGAATTTAATGCACTTTACCAAAATGAATCTTGATTATCAAGTGGTTCTAGGGGCGGGGGTAGCCGGGACACGTCATTATTAGCCAGTCGAGTAAATAAAGCGATTAAGTTATAAGGAGTGCCCAAAGAGGTGATTATCCTAGAGAATCAGGCGACGAATACAGAAGAGGACATCTTATGTTCATATGCTAAGATGACGTCGCAAAAGCTCAAATTTTCGGTTGTAACGAGTGCTTATCATGTCTTTAGGGCTTTATTAATTATTTATAGTTTAACGACACATGTATGTAAAAATAATCATCACTTTTACAGTGAAATACATATTGATAAATACGGTAATTTTGTTGCTGTTATAAGTTAATACAAAAAGGATGTTAAATGAGTCTTGAAACTCATCTAACATCCTTTTTTGTTTATAGGGCGAAGAAATTATCTGTCACCATTATAAATTGTATTACGAACTAAAACATAATCAACGTGACGAATGGCTTCCAATTTGTTACCACCTGCATAAGAGATGGCTGATTGTAAGTCTTGTTGCATTTCTACTAATGTATCAATTAATTTTCCACGTGCACGGATCATTTCGATTTTACCTTCGACATTTTTGTGCTCACCTTTTTGATGTTCAGATGCACTACCGAAGTATTCTTTGAACATTTTACCATCGATTTCGCGTGATTTACCTGGGCTTTCTTCGTGGGCTGCAAATAATGATCCAATCATTACCATTGAAGCACCGAAGCGTACAGCTTTAGCAATATCACCATTGTGACGGATACCACCATCAGCAATAATTGGTTTTGTTGCAGCTTTCGCACAAGCACGAACAGCAGCTAATTGCCATCCACCTGTACCAAAACCAGTTTTTAACTTAGTAATACATACACGACCTGGTCCAACGCCGACTTTAGTAGCGTCTGCACCAGCGTTTTCTAATTCACGAACAGCTTCAGGTGTACCCACATTACCAGCAATTAGGAAAGTCTCAGGTAAGTATTCTTTAACAAAACGAATCATATCGATAACATATTCTGAATGACCGTGAGCAACATCAATTGTGATATACTCAGGAACAATTTTTTCTTCAGCAAGTTGACGAACAAAGTCATATTCATAGTCTTTGATACCAACACTTATTGAAGCGAAGAGTCCTTTTTCGTGCATCATTTTAACGAATGGAATACGTCCTTCTTCGTCAAAACGGTGCATAATATAAAAGTAATCATTCTCAGCGAACCAAACTGCAAGTTCTTCATTCATGACTGTTTGCATATTTGCAGGTACTACCGGAATTTTAAATTCACGTGGACCAAACTTGATAGATGTATCACACTCAGAACGACTTTGTACGATACTTTTATTAGGGATCATTTGAACATCTTCGAAATCAAAAACTTCCATTATATTAATTAAGTCTCCTTTTAATCTGTTTTAGGCGTTGTATAAAGCTTCCAGACGATTTTGTACATCTTGATCATTAACATATTCTTCATATGTAGAGTTAATACGATCAAATGAACCGTTTGAAGTGACTTCAATCACTCGGTTACATGTTGTATTTAATACTTCAAAGTCATGTGAAGCCATTAAAATGGCACCTTTAAATTTAATTAAACCTTCGTTTAATGCAGTGATTGACTCTAAGTCTAAGTGATTTGTCGGTTGATCTAAGACTAATACGTTTGCTTTAGAAAGCATCATCTTAGAAAGTAGGCAACGGACTTTTTCACCACCAGATAATACATTCACTGGTTTCATAACATCTTCACCACTAAATAACATTCTTCCTAAGAAACTGCGTAAGAAAGTATTGTCTTGTTCTTCTTTTGAAGCGTATTGTCTTAACCAATCGACAATAGTTAATTCAACACCATCAAATTCATCACCAGAGTTACGTGGTAAGTAAGTTTGAGAAGTTGTTACTCCCCATTCAACTGTTCCGGTATCTGGTTCCACGTTCCCCATAAGAATTTCAAATAGGGCAGTTGTTGCGTTGTCGTTACGACTTGAAAAGGCAACTTTATCTTCACGGCTAAGTGTAAAAGTAATGTTGTCTAATACTTTTTCTCCATCAATGGTTTTTGAAACACCTTCAACGCGTAATAAGTCATTACCAATTTCACGCTCGGGTGAGAAGCCAACAAATGGATAGCGACGTGAAGAAGGTTGGATATCATCTAAAGTGATTTTATCTAACATTTTTTTACGTGATGTCGCTTGTTTAGACTTAGATGCGTTCGCAGAGAAACGAGCGATAAAGTCTTGTAATTCTTTAATTTTCTCTTCTTTTTTAGCGTTTTGGTCAGCTTGCATTCTTGCAGCTAATTGGCTTGATTGTAACCAGAAATCATAGTTACCAACGAATAGTTTAATCTTACCAAAGTCCACATCCGCCATGTGTGTACAAACTGTATTTAAGAAGTGACGGTCATGGGAAACAACAATCACTGTGTTAGGGAAGTCCATAATGAAATCACTTAACCAGTCAATGGCTTGTGCGTCTAAACCGTTAGTCGGCTCGTCCAGTAATAAGTTATCTGGTTTACCGAATAATGCTTGAGCAAGTAAAACTTTGATTTTATCCGCTTCATTTAATTCACGCATTAATTGACTATGCATGCTTGTATCGATACCTAAACCTTGAAGCATATCGCTCGCTTCAGATTCAGCTTCCCATCCGCCCATTTCTGCGAATAGTCCTTCTAATTCACCTGCGCGAATACCATCTTCATCTGTGAAGTCTGGCTTCATATAGATAGCATCTTTTTCTTTCATTGTTTCGTATAATTCTTTATAACCCATCATGACAGTTTCAATCACCGTATGGTCTTCGAAGCCATAATGGTTTTGGCTTAATACAGCCAGACGTTCTTCTGGGTCCATACTAACGTTTCCGGTAGTTGGTGTAACGTCACCAGATAAAATTTTAAGAAATGTTGATTTTCCAGCCCCATTCGCACCGATAACTCCGTAGCAGTTTCCAGGCGTAAACGTAATATTTACTTCATCAAAAAGCTTACGATCTGGGAATTGTAAACTGACGTTAGATACATTTATCATTCTTTTTCCTCCCATTGGAATACTCATTCGTGCCCTTAATACTTTTTGGCACCACCAGATATAATAACACAAAAATTAAATAAATAAACCATAAATATACAAAAATTCAAAAAAAGCTTTGATTATTATCGAGATTTATTTTAAACACCTTAAAACAGCTTATACTCAGCCTAATCAAGCTTTATTTACACAGAAAAAAGTGCCAGCGAAATAACTCTCACCAACACTTTTCGTTTAAGAAAATTAGTTATTAAAGCGACGTAAAATACGGGTAAACCAATTATCTTTTTTCTTACTTTCAATTGTTATTGTCTGAATCGCTTCAGTAGCAGCATTCGCACGTTTCATTAATTCATTTTGAGAATTTAAATGAGTGGCAGTTCGGTCTGGACGAACATAGTCTCCGTCATATTGCAAGACGCGCGCTTTCATTGTATCTGCTAATTGCAATTCAAGAATATCAAGTACTTCCGCTTCGATATCTTGATCTAAAATTGGAAACTCAATTTCAACACGTTTTGTCATATTACGTGTCATCATATCTGCAGAAGATAGGAATAGGTGTTTTTTGCCATTACGGTTAAAGTGATAAACACGACTATGCTCTAAGAATCGCCCAACGATACTGCGTACGTGGATATTCTCTGAGATACCTGGTATACCAGGACGCAAACAACAAATACCTCGGACAATTAAGTCGACTTTCACACCAGCTTGACTTGCTTCATACAATTTTTGAATCAAAGGTTTATCAGTTAATGAATTCATTTTCGTAATAATACGCCCATTGCCATATTGTTTTTGATAATCAATCTCTTCATTAATGTAATCAATTAAGGAATCACGAATCTCAAAGGGGGAGACGTGAAGATGCTTGTAAGTCGGTCTTTCTGTATAACCACTTAAGTAGTTAAAGAAACTAGATGCATCGCTAGCTAATTCATCGTGAGAAGAGATGACACCCATATCTGTATAAGTATTTGCTGTTTTGTCATTATAATTTCCAGTACCTAAATGAATATATCTTTTAATCTTATTGTCGTCTTTGCGAATAATTAGCGTGATTTTACTATGTGTCTTTAACTCGCTCACACCATATAGAACGTGACAACCAGCTTCTTCTAGTTCACGAGCCCAATAAACGTTATTTTGTTCATCAAATCGCGCTTTTAATTCAACCAAAACAGTCACTTCTTTACCATTCTCAGCGGCTTTTTTCAAAGCAGAAATAATGGGGGAATTTTTTGATACACGATAAAGCGTTTGTTTAATCGCAATCGTATTCTCATCTTCAGCTGCTTGTTCCACAAAGGATACAACCGGTTTGAAGGAGTCGAATGGGTGATTTAAGAAGATATCTTTTTTATCAGCCTCATCGAATAAGCTCTCACCTAAATGTTTTGGATTTAAATGCGGTGTAAATGGTTTATATAACTGATCAGGGTGTTCCTCACCAATTTGGTCAACAAGTGAGAACAGATAAGTAAGATCAAGCGGACCATCAACTAAGTAGATATCTTGGTCAGCTAATTCAAGAATATTTTGTAAAAATGTATGATGGTCTGAATTATAATTTTCTACACCACGTGTATCGATTTCTAAACGGACAGCCATTCCTTTTTTTCTACTTTTAACATAATCTTCAATCAGTGCTAATAAGTCTGCGGCACTGTCTTCAATGATGTCGAAGTCAGCATTTCGTGTAATACGGAATGGGTAAGTGTACTTAATTGTGTAACCAGTAAATAAAGCACTAATAAAATGAACAATAATATCTTCTGTTAATATAATTGTACGTTTTTCCCCACTTCAAGTGTTGTATAGCGATTTAATAATGAAGGGATAGGAACGATGGCAGTTAATTCTTCCTTTTTCTGTTCAAGTTGAACAAGAATATTCAAACTCTTATTCGATAAGTGAGGGAAGGGTTTATATGCATCGACTCCCAATGGTGATAAAGTTGGAAGAATCAAGTCTGTAAAATATCTTTCTGCTTGAGCCAATTCTTCTTCATTTAACTCATTCATTCGCTTAATTGAATAATTTAAGGAATCCAAAGTTGGAATGATTTCGTTATATCGTTTGTACTGTACGGTGACATTTTCATGATTTTTCTCACTGATACCTTGTAATAAATCTCTAGGTGTCATTTGAGTTTTGTTTTCAGCGACTTTTACACCGGCTAAAAATTGATCATAAACTCCAGCCACGCGAACCATGACAAACTCATCTAAGTTTGAAGAGCCTATAGCTAAGAAGTTTAATTGCTCAAGTAAAGGATTCTCTTTATCAAAGGCTTCATCAATACAACGACGATTAAAATCTAACCAACTTAATTCTCGGTTAAAGTAGTAATTAGGATTATCTAAGTTAATCGTTGTCTTTGATGCATTCGCTTGATTTGAAGAATCATGATTCCAGACGTTATCCACCATTTTATTATCTTCCGTTTGTTTATTCACAAAATGCTCCTTTCTCACTACAGACTAATTATTTTTGAATGAATTCTATTTCTAAATCACCATCTAATGCTCTTTCAAAATGCTTGGCATGGCGCATACTCCGGTATTTTTCTGCAATCACTGGAGCTGAGTGATAAATATCAAGTTTGTAATTTTTATCTTTGGTACGATATAGTTTTAAATCCTCTATCGGACCAGTTTTTGAGTCGTTTAAAGCAGAGCTAAATTTTAAGACGCCACCTAAAACTTCTAAGTTACTAATTTCTTCATCTGTTAACCAATTCTCATAGTTTGTTAGATATTGCTTAAATAGTGATCGGTTACGGTAACTTGCTAGTAATGCAAGACACAGACGTTTTCGATGCGAGAAACCGAGTAAGTTCATATTAGATAATAGGTAGAACGTATGCTGAGAATCGGCTTCTGGACTAATAAAACCACCAAAACGGTAAATATAAGCTGCAAATTCAATTTCTTCTTGAGTTTCATAACTGTATGTCAATAAGCCAAGTTTACAAAGTTGTTGATATAAGCTAATAATAATATCAACGATAATTTGAGCCCCAACAGTGTTAATAGGAAAATCACGAACAACTTGACGAATCGATCGCACGCGAATGAGTTGGTTATCTAATGGATAATTGTATGTATGATTAATATATTTGAGAATAATCCCTTCACGTAAACCTTGTGATGACAGTAGGAATTCTTTTGCTTTTACTATTTTAAAAAGCTCTAGAAAAACGATATTAGCAGGAATAATCAAATCTTTACGGTCGGCACTAAGTCCTTCAATGTCAGTCATATCATCAATATCTGTTGATATAAATAAATCTAGTGTTTCTTTAATATCATCTTCATCCATAGAATAGCCATGGACTCCGGCCATTTGGTAATCAACTAAACGTTGATGAACATTCGCAATGTTACGGGCTGACCCACCAATTGCCACAATCGGTAGCTTCGCTTTTTTAATCCAATCAAACTGTTTAAATTGCTTGCGGACATATTCTTGAACTGCCTCAATGGCTTCGGAATCATTATGATCTTTGTCTTGGAAGAATTGTTTGCTTAAACTTACAGCACCAAAAGGAAAACTGTGGTATTGAACCATGTTTTTATCTTCATAATAAGTAATCTCACAACTTCCACCACCGATATCGATTGTAATCGCATCATTAACGACTGTCGAATGAGTGATAGCGTATTGACCGTAACTTGCCTCATCTTCTTCAGAAACAAGATTAATTTCTAAACCAGTGCCCTCTTTTACTTGTTCAAGAATATCTGCTTTATTAACAGATTGACGCACGGCTGCGGTTGCCATAGGAAGGATTTGAGCTACATTAAATGATTCAGCTACGGCTCTAAAACTGATTAAAGTTTCAATTAATTTATCAATACCGTCTTGAGACATCTGAGGGTTTTCACCATCTTTATCAGTAATTAAATACTGCGAAAGACGGGCAGGTGTTTTAATATTTTGGATTTCGATATAGTTGTATTGCTCATCCAACCCGAATATCACAAGTCGAATGGTGTTGGAACCAATATCGATAACTCCGATAACTTCTTTATACATAAAAGGATCCTTTCATTTATATGTAATTTGAAATACGTTCGATTAATTCTTGGGATGTATTGACGATTTCTCCGTTTAATTTTATTAATCCAACTGTATACAGATTAACATAAGGGAACTGAGATTCGGCAACATTTTGCAGTGCATCTAATTTTTCTTGGTTATCCGCACCTTGGTGACGTTGGTCAGAGTGAAGGCCAATGACAGGTATTCCTGCTTGGTAAGCAATGCCAATTTCTGAAGCAACACCTGGGTCAATGACTAACCCGTCTAGTATCGCAACAACTAAATCACTTTTTAACACAGCCTCTGTATCAGCTTTAGCAATCATCATTGAATCTGCATAACTTTGTTTATCATTAATATCACCTTGTTCTTGAGGTAAGAACACAGTGCTTTCTGTATATTTTTCTCTAATTTGTTTAACTAATTGAGCGTTATAATTTAATTCCATTTCACTAAATAATGGGCTTGCAAAATAAATTTGTGACATATAAATAATTCCCCTCTCGTTTATATATTTATTATAACTGAGGAGGTCAGAATGCTCAATTGAGAAGGTGAAGTTATTACTTTTTAAGTGCAGGTTTATCAAGCATATAAATTGATATTATAAAAATCTCACGTTAAAATAATTATATAATTTATAATGAAAGAGGTGGTTTCATTGTCAAAAACTGAGAATGGATTTAATTGGTGGTCACTTATTGTTGGAATTATTTATATTATTTTAGGGATACTTGCATTTAACAACCCACTTGGAAGTGCCAGTTTTGTCATATATTTATTTGCTTTTGCGGTAGCGTTTAAGGGGATTACGCAAATTATAATTCGTAATCGCTTAAAAGAATACACAGGGATGACGAATAATTGGCTGATTGTGATTGGTATCATCGATATTATTATTGGTGTATTCTTATTCTTTAACATCACTGCCGGTGTTATTGCTTTACCAATCGTATTTGCGATTTGGTTTATCATTGATTCAGTTATTGCCTTGGTATCAGCAAGAGCGATTAGAAAATATAGTAAAAGAAATTTCTGGTTAATTGTGTTTTTATCTACGCCAATTGTAAAATTAAGCTAGACAACTAAAACAGCCATTTGTGGTACACTCAACTTGTAATTCCGACCAAAGAATACAAAGGAGTGACCACAAATGACCTACACCCATCTTACCACGGATGAAC
>NZ_JBGQQX010000016.1:0-40108 GCF_045528525.1 Ruoffia sp. FAM 26255
TAAAAATCGAATCTCGATAAAAATGTTCTGTAAAATCTCAAAAAACATATAAATTTTAGAACCAAAGCAAAATTACGACAAAAAATGTATTTTTAATCGAAAAATTTAGAAGTATGAATTATTCAGGAGTGTATTAGTTAATTAAAACTCAAGATAAAATTAAATGAATGAGTATAAATAAAATAAAAGGGGACTGATTTAATTATAATCTAATTAAATAAGTCAAAAAAGTAATTGCTAAAAAATGATAATGCTATATAATAGTAATATGCGATGAGTCGAAAAGCGATCAGGTAGATTGCAAGGTGATATACTACTGATTAACATCAACGTCGGGAAGACGAGTATAGCAAGCTCTCTGCTGTGAACAGAGACTTCGATTAATTATATTAATTTCACCGTTCGAATAAAACCACGAAGAATTAATTCTTCGTGGTTTTTTTGTGCAATAAACGAATTTAATTGTTAAGAAAATGTAAATTTTCATTTTTTGATTAAATAAAAATGAGATATAGGTTATAATGAAAATATGAACAGTGTTAAATATATTTTATTGCAAAATATTGTTACGGGAGTTAATAGAATGATACAAAGTAAAGCGCTTTCATGTAATGATAAAACCATAGTACTAGATGCTAATAAGGAGGGGAGTTAATGAACAGTGAACTTGCCAAGGCTTCGAATTTTGAAAAAGATATTTATTTTTTCAATCAAGGAACCCACAGACAAGCCTATAAATTTTTAGGAAGTCAGCGGGTTGATGACGGCAGTAAGATTGGTTATCGATTTAATGTTTGGGCACCAAATGCGAAACAAGTGTTTATTCAAGGTGACTTTACAAATTGGAATCTGAAGGAATTAGAATATATTGATGGAGGCATTTGGTCAATATACTTTAATGAAGATTTAAAGGGTCAACATTACAAATATGGTATCGATAATGGTATCGGACATATTGAATACAAGATGGATCCATTTGCCTACCGACATGAGACGGCACCGAAAGATGCGACAATTGTTTGGGATTTACCCAACTATGAGTGGAATGACTCAAATTGGATTAAAGATCAGCGTAAGAAGAACATACTAGAAGAACCTTTACAAATTTATGAGGTTCATTTTAGTTCTTGGCGTCAACATCCCGATGGAAGCAATTATAGTTTCCAAGAACTTGCTGAAACATTAATACCTTATGTTAAGAAGATGGGTTATACGCATATCGAATTAATGCCGTTAATGGATCACCCCTTAGATGCCTCTTGGGGTTATCAAATAACTGGATTTTATGCAGTATGTGGAAGATATGGAACTGTAGATGAATTACAAGAATTTGTTGATTACGCTCATCAAAACGGCATCGGCGTTCTTATAGATTGGGTTCCAGGACATTATTCACGAAATTCAAATGGGTTAGCATATTTTGATGGTACACCAACGTTTGAATACCAAGATTTGAATAAAGCGAATAATGTTGGCTGGGGAACACTTAATTTTGACTTAGGAAGAACTCAAGTTCAAAGTTTCTTAATCTCCAACGCATTATTCTGGTTAAAAGAGTTCCACATAGATGGCATTCGAGTAGATGCCGTATCTAATATGCTTTACTTAGATTTTGATGAAGGACCGTGGACTCCGAATGAAGAAGGAACGAACATTAAGCTTGAAGGTGTTGATTTCTTACAGAAATTAAACACTGTTGTTCATGAAGAATGTCCCCAAGCAATCATGATGGCTGAGGAAAGTACTAATTGGAACGGCATCACAAAGAGTGTCGAGGAAGGTGGCCTTGGTTTTGACTTCAAATGGAACATGGGTTGGATGAATGATACGTTGAAATTCTTTGAGATGGATCCACTCTATCGGCCAAAAAATTTAACATTGATTACCTTTGTTTTCATGTATCAGTTAAATGAAAACTATATCCTACCATACTCACATGATGAAGTCGTACATGGTAAGAATTCTATGTTAGGTAAAATTCAAGGAGACCGCTACAATCAATTCGCAACATTGAGACTAATTCATGGTTATATGATGGCTCAACCTGGTAAAGTACTGCATTTCATGGGGAATGAAATTGGTCAATACTTAGAGTGGCGATATTATGATGAATTAGAGTGGATTGATTTAGAAAGAGAATTTAATAGCGAATATCAACACTACATGAGCACTTTAAACCATTTAGGTCTTAAAGAGAAATCACTGCATGAATTGGATCATTCCGCAGATGGGTTGACGGTATTAGATGCAGATAATTATGACGAAGGTGTTTTAACTTTTATTAGACATAGTAAAAAAACAAATGATTTTTTAATAATTATTTGTAACTTCGTTCCTGTACAAAGAGAAGATGTTCGCATTGGCGTTCCATTCGAGGGTACTTATGAAGTTTTATTAAATTCAGAAATGAAAGAATTCGGTGGTACGTGGGTTGACCCGATAGCAGATTTAAAAACCGAAGCAATCGACACAAATGACCAACCGTTTTCGATTAAGACGATTATTCCTGCTATTTCAGTCCTTTACATCCGTCCCAAACGTATTTCAGGCGTAAAGAAATAGGAAAGGAGATAGAATATTGGTTAACATAGTTAAACCGTCTCGCCAACGATCAACAATATTCTAACTGTAAAATGAAACATGAAATGATAGCAATGATTTTAGCTGGTGGACAAGGAACTCGATTAGGAGTCCTGACGAAGAATATCGCTAAACCAGCCGTACCTTTTGGTGGAAAGTATCGAATTATTGATTTTGCTTTAAGTAATTGTGCTAACTCTGGAGTTAAAAACGTTGGGGTTGTTACTCAATACCAACCATTAGAGTTAAATGAACATATTGGAAAAGGTGCTTCTTGGGGCTTAAATAGTCGTGATGGTGGAGCAACCATACTACAACCTTACTCAAGTTCAGATGGCGAAAAGTGGTTTAAAGGAACTGCGAACGCTATTTATCAAAACATAAGTTATATAGATTCTTTAAATCCTGACAACGTCTTAATTTTATCAGGAGACCATATTTACAAGATGGATTACAGTGAAATGTATAATTTCCACGTTGAGAATAATGCAAGTTTAACAGTTGGGGTTATCCCAGTTGATATGAGCGAAGCATCACGTTTCGGAATTATGAATACAGATCACAGTAACCGCATTATTGAATTCGAAGAAAAACCAGCAGGGCCAAAGAGCAACTTAGCTTCAATGGGAATTTATATCTTTGACTGGCCAACACTTCGTAGATATTTAGTGAAAGATTCAGCTAAAGACCGTGTATTAGAAGACTTTGGTCATGATGTTATCCCAACATATTTAGATAACGCTGAGAACTGTTTTGCTTATTCATTCGAAGGTTACTGGAAAGATGTAGGAACGATTGAAAGTCTATGGGAAGCGAATATGGGATATTTAAACCCAGACCATCCATTAAATGAAACACGTAATTCTTGGAGAGTCTACACATCAAATAAAGTAACGGGTGCTCAGTTCTTAACTGAAGATGCAGAAATTTCGAATGTTTTAATTGTAGACGGAAGTTATGTAGCTGGTAAAGTGTCAGATTCAATTATTTCACAAGACGTAACCGTTTCTCAAGGGTCAACAGTAGCGAATTCAGTCATTATGGCTGATGCTGTCATTGGAGAAAACTGTGAGATAGATTACGCAATCATTGGTGAAGGTGCAGTAATCGCAGACGGAGCGAAAGTTGTCGGAACAAGAGATGAAATTGCTGTAGTTGGATTTTATGATAAGGTAGGAGGCCCAAAGAATGATGGCGAAAAATAATATTTGTGCAATTATAAATTTAACAGAAGATACAACTCAACTAAAACCCTTAACAAACAATCGTCCTATCGCTGGATTACCATTCGCAGGACGTTACCGTATTATTGACTTTATGCTTTCAGACTTAGCGTATGCTAAGATTGAATCTGTCGGATTATTCATTGGTGAATCTGGTCGTTCTATTTATGACCACGTTCGTTCAGGAGCTGCTTGGGATTTACAATCTGAAGTCAGTGGAGGTATCTTTACTTTCTCACACCAAGATTGGAAGAAAAACCATCCAAAATCTCATGAACATGAAGATTTTTATTATAACCACCGCTTATTTTTAGAGAGATCAAATGCAGATTATGTCTTTGTTGCCGGAAGTAAAATTATTGCTAACGTTGATATTCGTGCAATAAGACAACAACATATCCAAAATGATAAAGATGTAACTGTTGTTTACAAAAACTTCGATGAGAATCAAGTCTCAGATGAAGAAATGTTAGCACACGGTATTGTCTTTAATGAGGATAAGATTGAGAAATTCACTGATTATGTTGTACCTAGTCAAGAAGGTAAAGTGAATCTTGGTTTAAATATGTACTTCTTAAGTGTTGATAAGATGTTAAGCATCTTAGATCAAGCAACTAAAGATGAAGTGTTTTTAGAACTTAATGAATTATTACAACATTATGCGACAGCTTGTTCACTAAACGGATTTGAATATACTGGTTATGCTTCAAATATTGATACAATTGATAAATACTACAAAGCGAATATGGATTTATTAAGTTTTCCAACTTTTTCTTCATTATTCCAAACAAGTATTCCAGTATTAACAAAATCAAAACACGGATCACCAACTTACTATGCTCCTGAATCAAAAGTAAGAGAGTCATTTGTAGGGAGTGATACATTTATTTCAGGAACAGTTAAACGTTCAGTATTAAACCGTCGTGTGATTGTAGATAAAGATGCTATTGTACTTAATAGTATCCTTTTACAAGGAACTAAAGTAGGTGAAGGCGCTCAAATCGAATATGCGATTGTCGATAAGAATACTGTTGTAGAACCAGGCGCTAAAATTATTGGAACACCCGATGATATAAAAGTTATTGGTAAAAATTTACACGTATTAGCAGACTAGGAGGGTAAACATGAAGGTTTTATTTGCTTCAGCTGAAGCAGCACCATTCTTTAAGTCTGGAGGATTAGGGGATGTTGCTGCGGCATTACCTAAAGAATTAGTCAAACAAGGCGTTGATATTCGAGTTGTATTACCGAATTACACAAAAATGCCAGATAAATTCAAAAGCCAATTAAAAGAACATTCTCATTTTCGTTTTCAATTAGGAAATAAAAATGTATACTGCGGAATCAAAACATTGAAACATGATAATGTCATGTACTACTTTATAGATAATTTAAGTTATTTTGATCGACCAGATTTATACGGTGAGTGGGATGATGGCGAGCGCTTTGCTTACTTCTCAACTGCTATTATAGAAATGATGGAAGTAGTAGATTTTATTCCAGATATTATTCACTGTAATGATTGGCAAACCGCTATGATACCAGCCATGTTAGTGGATAGATATCATTGGAAGAATGCTCTGAAGTCAATTCGTAAAGTGATTACGATTCACAATATTCGCTTCCAAGGAATTTATGAACCAAATATACTAACGAATGTCTTTGGGACAAGTTTTAATACTTTTACGGATGACGGTGTTAAATACCATGATTTAGTAAATTACTTAAAAGGTGGTATTAATTTCTCTGACCGTGTAACGACAGTTAGCCCAACTTATGCGAATGAAATTACGACACCTGAATTTGGTGAAGGATTAGACGATGTCATTCGTCATAATCGCTGGAAATTACGTGGGATTATTAATGGTATCGACTATGATTCAAATAATCCAGAAACTGATCCACTTATTCCACATCATTTTTCAATTGAAGACTTGTCAGGGAAAGCTAAGAATAAACTTGAACTTCAACGACGCTTAGGTTTACCAGAGAACCCGGATGTGCCAATCATTGGAATGGTGAGTCGTTTAACAGACCAAAAAGGCTTTCAGTTAATTGAAGAAAAATTAAATGACTTGCTTCAACAAGATGTCCAAGTTGTCCTACTTGGTACGGGTGAAGAACAATTTGAAAACTCATTTAGATATTTTGAAGACGTTTATCGCGATAAGATGCGTTCATGCATTATGTTTGATGTTGAGCTAGCTCAATTGATTTATGCGAGCTCAGATATGTTCTTAATGCCAAGTGCTTTTGAACCATGCGGTTTATCACAAATGATGGCTATGAGATATGGAACTTTACCCATTGTTCACGAAACAGGTGGCCTAGTAGATACAGTGCAGGCATATAATCAATTCACTGGTGAAGGGACTGGTTTCAGCTTCTCACCATTTAATGCTCAAACAATGTTGGATGTAATTAATCTAGCTTTACATATATACCGCAATGATCAAGAAACTTGGAAACAGCTTGTAGAGCAAGCAATGAAGAGTGATTTTAGTTGGGAAGGTCCAGCGCAGGACTATATTAAATTGTATGAAGAGTTACTCAATGAATAATTAAATGAATAAAACTACTGGATATCTTGTTTGTATCCAGTAGTTTTTTGTTATGCAATAATTGCATAGGCAATTTCAAAAGTTATCAAATATCTTAAAAGTGGTATACCTATTAAAGATAGCGAATATTTCATTTATTTTTCACACTTATTGCTTATAATGTCCTTAAGTTAAATTAGTGTAATCTGACTTGTCTTGCTGAAATTTATCTATATAATAAGTAAAGTTATCAGTCCTTAGGCTGATAACAATTAAGTAAGATAATACTATATTAATTTATACAATAAAAAAATGAAAGGAGGCAAACTATGGAAGAAAATAACAATCAACCAACGAGACCAACGAGAAAAAGTAATACGACCTGGGACAAAGTAAAATCCATGTGGCAATATTACCGTGGTTGGAAATGGTTAATCTTTATTGGCTTAACGTTTGCCTTACTGTTATCAAGTTATTCTGTTCTTATTGCTAAGACAACGAGTGTCGCAACTTTGCAAGAAGGACTCATGTCTCAAACAACTATTTATGCTTATGATGATACAAGTGCTGGTACTTTAATGGCCCAAAAAGGGACCTATGTACCTTTAGAACAAATCTCGCCCCAGATGCGAGAAACATTAGTTGCCGTTGAGGATAAACGCTTTTACGAGCATAATGGTTTCGATACGATTGGGATCGGACGTGCGTTTGTTAGGTTATTAATCAATCGAGACACGAGTGGTGGTGGTGGGAGTACGATTACCCAACAATTGGTGAAGAATGCCTTCTTAACGCTCGATCAAACCTTCCAACGGAAGATTAAAGAACTCTTTCTATCTATAGAAGTTGAAAAGCATTATACAAAAGATCAGATCTTAGAAATGTATTTAAACAATTCCTATTATGGTAACGGAGTTTGGGGGATTGAAGATGCTTCTCAGAAATACTTTGGTCATCCAGCTTCTCAACTTAACTATAATGAGAGCATGGTCCTAACAGGAACTCTTAAGGGACCTTCAATATTTAACCCGATTGATGATTATGAAGCGGCGATTGAAAGACGGAATGTAGTGGCCCAATTGATGGCTTCTGATAATGTCATCTCCCAAGAAGATGCCAATGCCATTATGGCTGAAGGGATTTATCTTTATGATAACTACTATGTCGAAGATAGTTACACTTATCCATATTACTTTGATGGTGTGATTAACGAAGCCGTAGCAGTGACTGATATTCCAGAAGATGATTTATTATCAAAAGGTTATAAAATTTATACGAATTTAAACCCTGCATATCAAAATGCCATAGACAGGTCATATGATAATACATGGATATTCCCAGATGATGGGACAGGAGAACCATTAGTTCAAAGTGCAAGTGTCGTTATTGATCCAAATACGGGCGGTATTATGGCAGTTTACGGTGGCCGAGGGGATTATGTCTATCGTGGCTTTAACCGCGCAACGGACATGTACCGCTTACCAGGATCAACACTTAAACCAATGGCTGTCTATGTACCCGCCCTTGAGAAAGGTTACAATATGCATTCAATCGTTCCGGATGTCGTGGAAGGTCATGGTGCGAATGATTATGCGCCAAATAATTATAATAATTATACGGAACCAGGTGGAGAAACTGAATTGTACTACGCCTTAGCGCAAAGTAAGAATACAACAGCAGTCCACTTAATAGATGAAATTGGAATTAGTGAATCGGTCAGAAAATTAAGACAATTTGGTATTAATGTCCCGCAAGAGAATCAAGATTTATCCTTAGCACTTGGAGTTATTAATCCAGGGCTTTCACCACTTCAAATAGCGAATGCATATTCAGCCTTTGCTAATGAAGGTATTCGTTATGAAAGTAGTTTTATTCGTCGAATTGAAGATGCAACGGGACGAGAGGTCTACAACAATGAATCACCAACGAAACATATGGTAATGACTTCTAATGTCGCTGCAGATATGACAAGTATGATGCTAGATACTTATGGCGGGTACGGGACCGGTTATGGATCCGGGCCAGATTATGGTATGTTAGCTGGTAAAACTGGAAGTACCGAAGTAGCAGAAGGAAATATGGATACACGTGATCGATGGATGGTTGGTTACACACCAGACTTTGTTGTTGTCTCTTGGTCAGGTTTAGATGAAGTAGACGTCGAAGGTCAACCATCTTTAGATGAACTGATGCCAACAGGTATGGGGGCGTTATTTAATCTTCAGACAACCGGCTTAATGAATCAATCGCCTCAGACGCCTTTTGATGTCACTTATGCATCACAAACGCAAGAAACAACAAACATTGTAGAAGATGCGAATAATTGGCAAGAACAAGCCACTTACTTCTTGAATGATGCGGGTGAATTTATTTCCGAACACGGAGGTAATTTACTTGATGAGGTGGGTAGAATTGGGTCAAATGTCGTTGAGGAAGTTTCGGGATGGATAAACTAGTTAATTTTGTTTTGAAAATGCGTCTATGTAACTTTCAAATTAATTCAGATTTATAACCGTTTCTGGTAGTAAAGAGAGTCTAATTTTGCTAATATTAAGATAGAAGTTAAGAAGGAGAGAGATTATGACAGAAAATAACAATATTTATGATACTGCGAATCAATTGGAGCGCGACTTAAGAGCATTGCCAGCATATAATGATTTAAAAGAATCAGTTGCTGCCATTGAAGCGAACGAAGAGAGCCGTAAGTTATTCAATGAATTCCGCGCGATCTCGCAACAATTACAACAGAAACAAATGCAAGGTGAAGCACCTACAGAAGAAGAGATTGCAAACATTCAAGCAATGTCTGTTAAAGTTCAAGAAGATGAGAACATTAACCGTTTAATGGCTAGTGAGCAACAAGTAAGCCAAACGATTAATGATATCAACCAAATCATTACGAAGCCATTAAATGAAGTTTACCAAAACATGAGCCAGTAATCATTTGCTGAACTTTATTGCCAGCTGGAAGTTTTCGAGACGATCGATGCTTTTGGCTGGTTTTCTTTACGTTAATTTTCTCTCTTATACAAAACTATTCAATGAAAGGAGCAAACAAGATGAAATTATTGCACGTCAGCGATTTACACTTAGATAGTCCCTTTGCAGGATTAGGGAATGAGTCTCCACAACTACAGAAAGAGTTAATCAATGCCCCGTTTAAAGCGTTTGAACGCTGTGTGAGTATTGCCATTAATGAAGACGTCGATACGATGTTAATTTCTGGCGATATTTATAACAGTGAGCGACAATCCATCGTCGCTCAGCATTTTTTTATGAAACAAATGGAACGATTAGACAAAGTGAACATTCCAGTTGTACTAATTCATGGAAATCATGACTATATTCGACCTGATAAAGCGCGCATGGTCTATCCCGACAATGTGCATGCTTTAGATTCGCGCCAAGTATCGAGTTATGAATTTAATCTAGCAGATGGCCGATTAGTTCAAATACATGGTTTTAGTTATACAACGAAATGGATTCACGAACGAGTGATTAATGCTTATCCAATTAATAATAATCCAGATGCTTTTAGTATTGGGCTATTACATGGAGCTTTAGAAGGAATTGAATCAGATTCAGGAAATTATGCTCCTTTTAGTATCGAGGAGTTACTCTCAAAAAACTATGATTACTGGGCATTAGGACATATTCATAAAGCAGAAGTGATGAATCAAGAGCCATTAATTCAATATGCTGGGACAATACAAGGCCGTCATATTAATGAAACAGGCGATAAAGGTTGCTATATCGTTGAATTAGAGAAGGGTCAAAAAACGAAAAACACGTTTTACTCTCTCGCTTCAATTGTTTGGGAAAATGCTAAATTAGAGTGCGAATCTGATTGGCAAGCGAATGATATTATTGAAGAATTACAACAAATCAGGGCTAATTTCCAAGACGAAGCGAACGCTAACCAACAAACTTACTTTATTCATGTGGAGTTAACTCAAGCCCAAAGACTTGACCCACTACTTCTTGAACAAATTCAAGATGGCGAATTTTTCCAAGTCTTAGACCAAGATTATCACGAAAGTCCATTTGTACTCATTCATCGAATGACACCCAAATTAAATGTATCTTTAGATGTCTTTCATTTTGATCCAGGTTTGGAGGAAAGTTTTAATAAAGTGGTGGTAGAATTAGAAGAGGGCGACCGCTTTAAGACAGTCGTATCTGATTTGTATCAACATCCACTAATTAAACGTCACTTTAACTTAGAACATGATGAATCCTTACAGGAAGATATGATTTATTCTGCTCGACAATTAATAGCACAAATGATCGGGCTAGATAAAGAGACGGAGGATGAGACTCATGAGAATTAAAACATTAGATATTTATGGATATGGCCGTTGGATTAACCAAAAGTTTGATATTAACGATGACATTCAATTGTTCTATGGCCGTAATGAGTCAGGTAAATCAACTTTACAATCATTTATTCGTTCGATTCTCTTCGGTTTTCCAAGTCGACGTAAAAAAGTAAACCAACCTAATCGTTATGAACCTAAGAATAGTGACGTATACGGTGGACGCATTCTGTTAACAGAAACAATCTATGGTGATGTTTGGATCGAAAGAACGGATAAAGAATTGAAACTTTATACAGATTCAGGCGAAGAATTAGCTATATCTAAACTGAATGAAATATTAGGTGGCTTAGACGAGTCATTATTTGATAACTTTTATGCTTTTAACTTAGCAAATTTACAAGAATTAGCGAATGTTGGTGCGGATCAGTTAAATGATTACTTTCTAAGTATTGGAACCCTTGGAAGCGATAAGTTCTTAAGCATCTCTAAGGATCTTGAGAAACAAACGGATGAATTATTCAAACCTAGGGGAGTTAAACCTGAACTAAACCGTCTGCTTAATGATTATGATCTTCTTTCTGAACAAGCCAATGAAGCTAAAAGAAACACGGGACGCTACAATGATTTAACTAGACGTCGGGACCAAATTGATGTTGTCATCAAAGAAACAAATCAACAACTCAATCAAGTTGAACAAGACATACGAGAAAAAGATAAACTCATCTCGCGTTATGACACTTACTTGAAACTCAAAGCGACAGAGAAAGCCTTACAGGGACTTGTATTTACGACTATTCCTGAGAACGCTCCAAAGAAATTGAGAGATAATGTGGACTCCATCCAAAACTTGGAGGAAGAGAATACAGCCTTAACAGAACGTATCTCTCACATTCAAAACGATTTAGGCCAGCTAACACGATTTAATTGGGCGAATAATCATGAACAAGACCGTAAGAAATGGTTATCTCATACAGAGCAAATTAAAGAAGTTCAAACCAAATTTGAGCAAATGAATCAGCGTATTCATGAAACAAATGAATCTATGACTCAATTAGCGGTAAAAGGACAATTCTATCCAGAAAAGATTGAGAACAGCCAAGCTTATGAAGAAAAAGTTGAAAAAGGCTTAATCATCCAAACAAAATTAATCGACAGCAATTCTGAAATTGAAACCATTCGAATTCAACGTAAGATGCTTTTAGAACAGAGAAAAAATTTGCAAAATAAAAGCGCAAACTTGCGTCAAAGTGTGGCGAAGATTGAGAATCAGCGTGTAAATGAAGAAGAAATTCTAATTCAAAATACGCGATTATCAGAGTACTTTATAGGTTTAACACTGTTAGTTGTTGGGCTCATTGTCGTATTCTTCAATTTAGTTAATGAAGCAAGTATGGCGAATATAATATTCTGGTTAGGTGTGTTTATGACCATTATCGGAATTGCGTCAATGTCTTATGTGTTTATAAAACACCGTAACTTAATGAATGAGTTTAATAATAGTCCAGTCCTCGATCGAGCGAACCAGTTGAAAGAAGAAGAGAAACAAGTGAGTGAGCAAAGTCGTGAACTCGGTACAGAAATCAATGAAAAAGAAGATACAATTAATGAATTAGAAGAAGCAAAAGCTGAAATTGTAAAAGATCAAAATCATTGGTTAACTGAGATTGGTTTTTATCCAACAGCTGATCCAGAGTGGATTCTAAAGACAAATCCAGTGAAAACCTACTTCTCTGAGATGGAAAAACGCGAGACTTATGAGGCTGAATTGGCCAAATTAGCATCGCAAATTGAAGATTGGAAAGATGCAATCTCGCCACTTCTAGAACGATTCCCAGCCAAGGATGTAACTACGCGCGTGTTAATTCGTCACGTGGAAGAAGTTGAAGCGTCATTAATTCAAGCTCAACAAAGAGGGAATAGCTTGAAGGAGCGTTTAGTTGAGGCTAGAGAACGCATTGAGAAAAACAAAGGCAAAATTGACGCACGACAAGTTGAGATTCAAGACATCTATAATAAAACGGATGTTACAAATCGCTTAGAATTTGAACAACGAGTGTCAATTAACCAAGAAATTGAAGACTTAACGAATAAAAAAGAACTTTATAAAGAACAAATTACTGGCTACGAAGATGATTTAGCTTCGATTGAAAGTAAACAAAGTCTTAACGAGTCATTCCATGAATCAGAACGTGAGCATTCAATTCTGAAAGGGAAGTTAGATCCGAATATTCGTGAGAGAGCGAATCTCGTCGTGGAGATTCAACAACTTGAGCAAGACGGTACTTTCCAAGAATTATCACAACAACTTGAGAATAAAAAGACAGAAATTCTTGAAGTGATTCATGAATGGGGAACTAAACGTTTGGCAATGGATATGATTAATCAAACACTTCGTAAAGGTTTGGATAATCCAGTCAATGAAATGAATGATATTGCTGATCATATCTTTAATATCTTAAGTTTCAGTCGCTATACACAAATTAAGATGAATAAGAAAGATATTAAAGTAAAACAATTTAGTGACGTCTTATTCTCACCACACGAATTATCACAAGGTACTTTGGAGCAATTATATGTTGCCTTAAGATTAGCCTTTGTCATTAGTGCTCAGAGAATGATTAAGATGCCAATCATCATTGACGATGCCTTTGTAAACTTTGATGAATTCCGTAAAACTAGCATGTATAAAGTGCTGCAAGATATTAGTGAAGACATACAAGTGCTATTCTTTACTTTTGACCAGCAAGCTAATGAAACATTCCATCCGAAATTTATTATTAATCTAGAGGAAATTAACTCAATTGATTTACCTAATGAGAACACTCAAGATTATAAAGAAGCTTTGGATGAATCGTTAGAAGCAGCAAAGGAAGAAAAATCTGAATAACAGGTTGAATAAGATCAGTCCATATCTGAGTCTTTAAATAATAATGACTTCACTATTATTTAAGGGCTCGGATATTTTTTTATCCGTATAATATGATAGAATAAAAGAGTGATTATTATGTATATCTGTTTAACATAACTAGATGTTTTATATATACAAGGAGGTATATTGTGGCACAATTATTTGAAATTAAAAACGGAGAACAATTCGGTATTTTTGTTCTAATTAAAGCAGCGGATATTCGTACAGCGCGTAATGGGAAACCATTCATAGCCTTTCGATTCCAAGACCGTTCAGGTTCGATGGACGGTATGTTCTGGTCAGCAACTGAAGAAGAAGTGAACTTATACCAAGCAGGTAAAGTTGTTTTTCTGAGAGGTAAGAGAGATACATATCAAGGAACACCGCAAGTAAAGATTGAATCCATGCGCCTAGCAGAAGCGGGTGAGCCGGATGATCCAACGCTTTATGTTGAGAAAGTGAAAGTTAAACGTGAAGACTTGGAAGCAGAACTTGATGATGCGTTATTACTTATAACTGAACCAAACATTGCACGTGTCGTTCGTAAAATCATTCACCAAACGCAGGAAGACTTCTTTGTCCATCCAGCAGCCAAACGATTACACCATGCCATGGCAGGTGGACTAAGCTTCCATACATTATCAATGGTTAAAATCGCACGTAATTTATTATCGATTTATCCACAACTGAATCCAAGTTTATTAATTGGAGGAATCATCCTTCATGATATTGGTAAAACTGTTGAATTAAGTGGAGCCATCTCAACAGAGTATACCCTTAAAGGGAAGATGATGGGACACATCGTCATTATCTCAGAGATGATTGACCGTGCGTGTGCTGAAATTGGCGTTGATCCTGAGAACGAGTCAATCTTATTACTGAAACATGTGGTATTAGCTCACCATGGTAAAATGGAATTTGGTAGTCCTGTCTTACCACAATTACTAGAAGCAGAGTTAATTCACTATATTGACGATATGGACGCTAAAATCAACATGATTACTGAAGTCCTAGATAAGACTGAGCCAGGCGAATTTACATCACAAATCTTTGCACTAGACCGCCGTCAAATCTATAAACCTAAATTCCAAAAATAATCTAAAGAGAAAAGAGAGATAATATGGATTCACATAAAGACGAACATGCACATGAACATGGCCATGATCACAATCATGACCACGATCATGACCACCATCATCACTCTGAATTAGATCATTTAACACATAATCATGGTATAGACATTGTATTACAAGGTGAGTTAAATGCTAATATTGAGCGAGTTTGGGAAGTGTTAACATCGAATGAATACGTCAAACAATGGTTCCCTGAACTTGAATTTGAATCACTCAAAGCTGGCGGAAACTTGATGTTTAATTCAGGCGACATGCATATAGATATGATGATTTATGACGTTGAAGTGCCGTCTCACTTGTCATTTGAATGGGGAGAAGGAAACATTGTAACCTTTGACCTTGTTAGCAATGACGACTTAACGACGCAACTGAATTATACTCAATGGATTCATCATATTGATGAAGAGCATAGTCCGAAAGACGTGACGGGTTGGTTAATTTGTATGCAAAATATTGCTGCGATCATTGATAACAAACCTATTCCAGACACAATGGAGTTATACAATGAGTATTACGATGAAGTAGAACAGTTGATAAAAGAACAAACATCGACTGAGTTTGAATAGAGATTATTTAAGAAGTGTTGTAGCTATTGCACAACACTTCTTTTTGTGACTATATTTATGAACAACTGTGTAGAGGAAAATTAGAGTTCTATGATATACTAAGAATAGTTTCGCTGAAACACAGCGTAAGTTAAATTAGAACGGAGAATCATGATGGAAAAGTCAAATTCGCAAAGTTTATACCAAGCATTATGGAATTCAGCTGATATATTAAGATCTAAAATGGATGCCAATGAATACAAATCATACTTATTGGGTCTTGTCTTTTATAAGTATTTATCTGATAGAATGTTAGTACATTCTACAGAGTTACTAGAAGAAGAGTCACATGATTTAGAAAAAGCTCAGTTGATTTATGCTAACGCATATAAAGATGCGGACACCCACGAAGATCTAAGGGAAGCATTGAAAGATGATATTGCCTATGACATTAAACCAGAGCTAACTTTCTCTGCACTTATTGATGAAATTAACAATAATACATTCCAACGAGAGCATCTACAACAAGGATTAAGAGACATTGAGCAATCAAATCCAATCTTTGAAGACTTATTTGAAGATATTGATTTAAACTCAAGAAAGCTAGGACCTAATCCTCAGAAACAAAACCAAACAATTTCATTATTAATGAAAGAACTCGCTGATTTAAATCTTGTTGATTATGACGGAGATGCACTCGGAGATGCATATGAGTACCTAATTGGCCAATTCGCTTCAGAATCAGGTAAGAAAGCGGGAGAATTCTATACACCGCAACAAGTAGCTAGATTAATGACACAAATTGTATTAATGGGTAAAGAGGATCAAAAGGGATTCACAATTTATGACCCTACAATGGGATCGGGATCGCTTCTTCTAAACGCACAACGCTATTCCAATGAACCACTAAGTGTCCGATACTTTGGACAAGAATTAAACACTTCGACCTATAACTTAGCACGTATGAATATGTTTCTTCATAGAGTGCCTATTGAGAATCAGAAGCTACGTAATGGTGATACACTTGATGAGGATTGGCCAACAGATGAGCCAACTAACTTCCAAGGTGTATTAATGAACCCGCCATACTCAGCAAAATGGTCAGCATCTAAAGGCTTTTTAGATGACCCAAGATTTTCTTCATTTGGGGTATTGCCACCGAAATCTAAGGCTGACTTTGCATTCTTACTACATGGTTATTATCATTTACGTAATGATGGAGTTATGGCAATTGTACTTCCGCATGGCGTATTATTCCGTGGTTCCTCTGAAGGGAAGATACGTAAAGCACTCCTAGAAAACGGAGCCATTGATGCTGTGATTGGTTTACCAGCTAATATCTTTGTAAATACTAGTATCCCAACTACAATTATTATTCTAAAGAAAAATAGAGTAAACCGTGATGTGATGTTCATTGATGCATCAAATGAATTTACGAAAGAGAAAAATCAAAATATCTTAACTGAAGAAAACATTGAAAAGATACTTGAAACTTATAAGAAGCGCGAATTTGTAGATAAGTATGCTTATTTAGCACCTTATGATGAGATTGTAGAGAATGACTATAATTTAAATATCCCACGTTATGTAGATACTTTTGAAGAACCAGAACCCATTGATGTGGTTCAATTGAGTAAAGATATTCGCGAAATTGATGCTGAAATTGAGCAAACTGAGAAAGAATTACTTTCAATGATTGATGACTTTCAAGTGACGGATGAAACACGAGATATCATTCAAGCGATGAAAGAGGTGTTTCAATAATGGCTAAGGAAGAAAGAAGACAACCGGAACTTAGATTTAAAGGATTTACGGCTGATTGGGAACAGCAAAAAATAAATGATGTTGCTTTAATTAATCCAAACACTTCAGTACCAGATGAGTTTGAGTATGTAGATTTAGAATCTGTTGTTGGAACAGAAATGATTTCATACCGAACTATAAAAAGAATAGATGCTCCATCTAGAGCGAAAAGACTTGCAAAAATAGGGGATGTTTTTTTCCAAACAGTTCGACCATATCAAAAAAATAATTATCATTTTGATTTACAAAATGATAATTTCGTCTTTTCGACTGGATATGCTCAATTAAGACCAGTTGGTGACAGTTATTTTCTATTTAGTAGACTTCAGGAAGATAAGTTTGTTCTCAATGTACTAAATATGTGTACTGGAACTAGCTATCCAGCAATAAATGCTAATGATCTTGGCGAAATCAAAATATTTTTTCCTAAAAACTTAAAAGAAGAAATAAAAATTGGATCTTTTTTAAGAAATTTAGATTTATTAATAGCTCTTCATCAGCGTAAACTAGATATATTAAAAAATATTAAAAAAGCCTTTCTACAGCATATGTTTCCTGAAAAATCTCAAGAGTTTCCTAAATTAAGATTCAATAATTTCTCAGAATTATGGGAACAGCGAAAGTTGGGGAAAGTTAGTGATATTACGAAATTAGCAGGTTTCGAGTTTACAAAATACGTTAAATATTCCGATCGCGGTGAAATAATAGCTTTGCGTGGGTTAAATGTAAAAAATGGCAACTTAATTCTCGATGATGTTAAATATATTGATGAAAGTGATTTCTCAAAATTAAATAGAAGCAAGCTCTACAAAAATGATATTCTTTTCACTTATGTTGGGACAGTAGGTCAATTAGCGTTAGTTCCTCAAAATAATAAATACCATCTGGCTCCTAACGTAGCAAGAATTAGGATGAATACTGATATAGATCCAGTATTTATTAGCCAACAAATGGGCGATTCTAATTATTACAACAAAGTTATATTTCCATTGATAGCAACATCGTCGCAACCAGCGTTGAGTATGGAAAATATAAGGAAATTTCTTGTTTTTTTACCAAATTTAGAAGAACAAAATACAATAAGTTCTTTCTTCGAAGTGCTTGATGCCATTATCACTCTTCATCAGAGAAAATTAGACTCTTTAGAAAGACTAAAAGCATCATACTTACAATTACTATTCCCACAATAATACTATCGTATAGATATTAATGATAATTGAAATCTATAAAAAACTAATAAATACCGCTAATTCCAAATAGCGGTATTTATTAGTTTTTTTCAGATTAGGGTGGACAAATGACGCATAATTTTATCATTATCCTGATTCTCTAATTCATGAATGATATGTAAATAGGTTTCTTGTGTAGTTGTCATGCTAGAATGACCTAACCTTCTAGCAACTGAAGCAATAGATACTTCGGCATACAATAACAAAGAAGCATGTGTATGACGTAAACTATGAATAGTTATTTCTGGAACCCCAGCATCATTACATAGTTTCGAAAGTTTCTTGTTAATCGTAGTGTTAAAGATTCTCTCACTTACAAATATCAATTGATCAGAAGGTATATTACGTACTAGCTGAGAAAATTGCATGGCAGTTTGCCAATCTAATTGTATTGTTCTAACTGATGAGGGATTTTTTGTTGGTAAATATTTTCCTTTAGGTGATTTATAATCCCATGTTTTGTCTACTTTTAATTTTTGAGTAGAAAAATCAAAATCTTTTGGTGTTAGTGCTAATGCCTCTGAAAAACGTAATCCTGTCTTTAAAATTAAAAGAAAGAACCAGTCCCAATTAATTTCACTTGTTAATTCAAATTCTTTGATTAAAGATTGAACTTCAAATTGATTTAAATATTTTATTTTTTTGGTTCTAGGTTCTTTGCCTTTAATTATTACTTTACGAGTTGGATTATAGGGTAATATACCTTCATCTACAGCATCTAATATTGCACCTTTGAGTTGGTGGTGGAAATCCATTGTAGTTTGTCTTTCATGTGTTAATGCATAATCATTCAACAATTGTTGATACGAAGTTCGCGTTAGTTCTCCCATTTTTAAATTTGGTGCTAATTCTTCAATTCTCCTTTGATTAATATAATATTTTTGAAGAGTAACTTGCCTCACTGCAGCTTCCTTGTATAGCGCCACCCAATCTTTAAAATAGACTGAAAATAATTGGTTTGTTTTTCTATTCTTTACCAAAATGAAACCTCCTTGAATATATTAGGAAAAATCCTAATATTAATTATCAAGGTTTTAATGGCTTTTTGTATATAGTAATTTGGGATATGGTGTGAAAAAATTACTATTTAATTTATTAAATAAATAATAATTGTAAGTAAGAATTTTTAAGTTCTTTTAAAGAGTTTATTTTTCTCTGATGATAATTTATATTCTTATTGAATTTTTGTAGGAATGAAGATATTTTACTTTGTTCCTTTACTACTGGTATACTCACATTAATATCAATAAAATCAGAATAACTAATATTTAGTAAACCATCCATTCGTGCACCTGATGATATTATTTTTCGTAGTTCTCTATCAGGTAATTTTGTTTCAAACAAGTATTGGATAAAATATGGAACAGAATATTCATTCACCTTAAAACTATGATAGACTCTTGGAACTAATGCTTCCTTATAATTGTTTAGCACAAAAACAACTCCGTATTGTGCTATTTTTGAATTTCCTTTATTATATGACAATTCTCCATGTGAAAGTAAAGTATAATTTTTTTGTTCCTTTCCTGCAATATTTCCTGAAAATCTTTCACGTTGATCGAGCCATCCAGAACTTGCAGATATTGTTAATGTTGGAAGTGACATCCTACCGTCATTACCACTAACTCTTTCAGTGATTTCACTCAACTTACGCTGGTCCCATACTTTTGAAAAGTTTTTGAATCTTAATTTAGGAACACTGTGGAATTTTTTAGGGAACATCTGTTGTAGGTAGGCTTTTTTTAAGTTTTTTAATCTATCAAGCTTACGCTGATGAAGATCGTTGTCCTTATCAACAGTTTTTAATAATAACCCAATTTGTAATTGTTCTTTGAGTTCAGGAATGGGTATCATTAACTCTGAAATAATCTTTTTATTTAACCCACCTCTGGTACCATCACCGGAAGATTTTAACCTCAATTCATCATATCTATTATTTAAATTTTGATATAGATATTCTGCATTTATTTCTTCATTAGGTTCTATGGCTGCAATAGATTGATTTGTAGTTAACGGGATATAATTAATTGCAACAGTTCCACGTGTCTTACCTTGGCCAGCCAGTGCAATGAGTATAGATTGAGTTTTTACCCACTTAGCACTTGAATTATTAAAACCAATTTTAGAAATTTTAGCATCAGTATCCTTTAGTCTTTTTTTATTAATCTCTCCAGAAGACATCCACGGAATTTCTTCTGGAGCCCAATATTTTTTTATTGTGGTTTTAGGAGTCCCTCCTGTTACAATTTTTGAGATACTCCGTAACTTACGCTGTTCCCAAAATGGTGTTTTTTTCCAAAGAATTATCTCGGTTTATCACCAAATTTTTTTGCTCCCTTTAATCGAGCGAAAATACTACTCTTAAATACTATTTTACTAAGCTTTCCATGCTATAATGAGATAAATTAGACTATTAAATAAGAATGAGGGAGAGCTATGCCGTCTTTTACTAGTGAAGCAGAATTTGAAAAAAATATAATAAATCAATTGATTCAAGGAGAGTCACAATGGACTTATCGTGATGATTTAAAGACTGAAGATCAATTATGGGACAATTTCAGACAAATTTTGGAAGCAAATAATGTAAGCGTTCTGGATGGTGTTCCATTAACTGACCAAGAATTTGAACAAGTTAAAGCAGAATTGAACTTTAGCTCTTTTTATGCTGCTGCAGTTTGGTTAACAGGAGAGAATGGTGTTGCTAAGGCAACAGTTCAACGAGAAGATGCTAGCAAGGGAACCATATTATTGCAAGTCATTCGTCGCCAAGATATTGCAGGTGGTACATCTGTCTATGAGGTGATTAATCAATATCGGACTACTCAAGTGAGTCCTGTTGATCGTCAAAGGATTTTTGATGTAACTTTATTAATTAATGGGCTACCTATGATTCATATTGAATTGAAAAACAAATCAGATGGGTATATGTCTGCTTATGAACAAATTAATAAGTACTTAAACGAAGGTAAGTTTAATGGAATTTATTCAACGACTCAGATGTTTGTCGTTACAAATGGTTCCGACACACGGTACATTGCAGCAGGTCGAGGAGAAAAACTTAATTCTAAGTTCCTTACAACTTGGGTTGATAAAGATAATAAGCGAGTGAATAACTATTTAGAATTTGCAGAACACGTTCTATCTATTCCTCATGCGCATAAATTAGTTACACAGTTTACTGTAATAGATAACGAAAAGAAATCACTAATTTTACTGAGACCTTATCAAATTCATGCTATCGAAGCAGTGGAAAGGGCATCCAGAAGAAGAGAGTCAGGTTATGTTTGGCATACAACTGGTTCAGGAAAAACTTTAACTTCTTATAAGGTAGCAAGAAACTTACTTCAAATACCTTCGATAGATAAGACAATATTTATCGTTGATAGAATAGATCTTGATCAACAAACGACGGCATCTTTTATGTCTTATGCAGAGAATGATGTTATTGATATAGATCAAACTGATAATGTCTCTGATTTAGTAAAAAAACTAGTTTCAAATGATAGAACACTAATAGTGACAACCATTCAAAAATTGAATTATGTAATGAAAAGATATGGAGATGGCGAAAATAATCGGAACTATAAAAAATTACGATCTTTAAATGTAGCCTTTGTAGTAGATGAATCTCATAGGGCGGTTTCACCAGAAAAACAACAGGAGATTAATATGTTCTTTCCTTATGCTCTTTGGTATGGTTTTACAGGAACGCCACTTTTTGTAGAGAATGCTCGTCAAGAACAAGGAAATTTAGCACGAACTACTGAAGAACAATATGGCCCTAGATTACATGAATATACAGTCAAAGAAGCAATTAACGACAATGCAGTGCTTGGATTTCAAGTTGAATACAACAATACTATTAGTGATGATGATTTAATAGATATTGTCAAAGCAGAAGCAAAAGTTGATAATGTGCTCCATATGGATGAAGTTCAGAAAGAAAGATACATTCCATCACGAATTTATTCTTCTGATGAACATAAATTAGAAGTTATTGATACAATTATTAATCATTCAAAAAATAAATTTAACTTGGATCAAGGGATTGGAAATACCTACAGTGCAATTTTAACGACGAGTTCTATTAAAGAAGCTCAACGATATTATGATTTATTTAGAGAAGTCCTCGAGGGCAGAAGTTCAGTTGTTATTTCTGACAAAGTGAAAAAAGCAGTGGTTGACTTTCCTAAAGTGAGTGTCACTTATTCAGTAACAGAAACTGAGGAGAGCTCATTTGAGAACCAAAGTCATTTAAAAGGTGTCATAGAGGATTATAACAAGATGTACAATACGAATTATGATTTAAGTAATCTTCGAGGATTCAATAGAAATTTAAATGATAGATTAGCTCGGAAAAAGGAAATATATAAATATAGAGAAGAACAAATTGATATTGTTATAGTTGTTGATCGACTATTAACTGGGTTCGATGCGCCTTCTTTAGCATTACTATTTGTCGATAGACAACCTATGAGACCACAAGGTTTGATCCAAGCATTCTCTAGAACCAACCGTATTTATGACCATACTAAACAATACGGACAAATCATGACGTTCCAATCGCCAGCTACATTTAAAGAGGCAGTTCAAGAAGCTTTTCTCTTGTATTCTAATGGAGGCGAAAATGCTATTCAAGCTCCAGATTGGGATGAAGCGTTTAGTAATTTCACTTTTGCTTTAGAGGAGTTAAGATTTATAGCTCCCAATCCAGATAATATTGATATGAATGATGAGACAGAAGCACTAAAGCTCTTTGTGAAAAACTATCAACAATTTGATAAAACGTTCAGTGCAATCAAAGTATACTCTAATTATGATGAAGATTACTTTAAAGAAGAATTTGGATTAAAAGTAGAGTTGATTGAAGATTACCACGGTAAATACGAAAATGCATTGCAAGAAATTAAAGAACGGATTGGCGAGAATGATGTAGAAGAAATATTATTTGATATTGACTATAAATTATCATCAATTGGAACGGATAAGATTGATTACGAGTATCTTATTCTACTCATTCAAAACTTATCGAATGAAAGATACAATCAAAAAGATGATAAACCAAGTAAAAAGAGAGTTAATGAAATTGAAAAGTATATTTCTGACTTTAAACAAACAAATCCAAAATTAGCTGTCATTATTGACGATATCTGGAATGAAGTTCAACATTTACCAAAAGAAGAATTGAAAAACTTAGATGTATCTCAAAAACTTCAGTTAAAGATTGAAGAAAAGATAGATACGATTGAAGAGAAGATTACTAAAGAATATTTCTTAAATAAGGAAGATTTCGCTTTCTTAGTAGAAAACTATAACCCAGCTAAGAAAAAACAAATCGGTGAGACAGAATTAAAAAGAAGTGCTGATTATAATGCCTATAAAGAAAACACTGAAAATGGAGTTAATCGATTAAAATTCTGGAAACATGTAAAGAATGAATTTACAGACGTTATTGAAGAAGAGATACTACCATTAAACTGGCGCTAGTATATTAAAGAGGAACCTGCTACAAAATAGCAAGTTCCTTTTTTTAATACAGTCTTTTCTCTGTTCCGTCCAATTCAACATACATTGAAGCATCCTGAACGGTCTCCACAATACCATGATAATTATCATTTTGATCTTGCGCACCAATATACAAGATATAAATAAGTTTATTCTCAGGTGAGAACCACATAGGTTCAATAAAACGACGTTGTGCTTGAAGGTCTTCAGATAAGCGTTTAACCTTTGGCCAAACTCTAGCGGGGTGACAATATTCTAAGTCACGTCCAATTTCTAAAGGTGATCTTTGGAAGAGCATCTCGTCATAAGGACCGATATTATTAAAGTATTTAAACTTATGATCGCCGTCAACGTAAGTAATCTCAAAGGGCATTGAATCCAAAATGAGTCTCACTTGCTTTAAACTTAAATATCCTTCGCCGATACTAATCAATTGCTCATTAGAAAAATCCTTTGGATCATTGACTACTGTCTCATTGCTTACAGACCAGTTGAATTCCAACTGTCCTTTACCAAATTGAAGTACTTGTGATTCTGCTTGAGACTGATGTTTGTGATTAACCTGAGTTAAATTAGCTGGATCCTTAAGTGTTAAATCAACCTTACTTTGAGGGAGTAAATTACGCCATTTATCCGTTTGAATATCTAAGATAGGTTGGATGTTTTGTATTATTTCAACGAACCCTTGATATTGCCCGGCTTCATTAAAGAGTGCTTTATACGAAATATATAAGAATTCTGATTCATCTTCAAACCAAAAGCTTTCTTCAGTTAATGTGTTATCTTTGAAAGCTTGAACAATGGGTTCTAATGTATCCCAGACAGCTTCTGGATAGACATCTTCTACCTTAGCACCGATGTTTTCAGCGTGTCGTGGTAATATTGATGACTCCTTCTTGTGATTGAAGTATTGTACGATATCATTTTGATCAACAAAAGTAACTTTCACTGGGATGTAATCAAAGATGACTTTGATTTGTTCTAAGCTCAAGTAACCATCACCAATCGAAAGAGGCACTGTTGGGTTCATGATTTGGTTACTGCTTGAGTCAAGCGTCTCATCTGGTTCCCAAAGAACGGTAAATTGACCGGCATTAACGGTAATTTTTCGTGTTTCGATTGTTTTACTTTCCACTGTATTCATTGTTTTTTGAACTGACTTAGTTGGTGTAGGTACTTCTTGAATTGTTAATTCTTCAGCTTTTTTCGTATCTTCTTCGAGTAAGTCTGCCAGGTTTTCTGGTTCCCAAGTTTCGCGAGGAGGAATAATTGCATAGCCGTAATTATCGCTTTGCTGGGCGATGTTGTACCAATCCAATTGATTGAAACTTTCAAGTAAGATATTAATTAATATAGCTTCTTCTTTAAAAATCATTTCATTGAATTCAAATTGGAAAGCTTCATACGTATCTCTTACTTTTGAAAATTTAATATCGGGAAATTTTTCCATGGCTTTATAGGCGCGTTTGAATAAGTCACGGATCTCATCATCTTTTGCCCACATAACTTTTGGTGGAGCGTCGTGGCCGTAACTTTCCATAACCGGGAAGAATAAATGTTCTTTCCGTTTGTAATGGTTATCAAATTGCCCGATGATATCATATTGACGTTTAAGTCCTTTAATCATTCCATTAGACAATTCTTCAACCGGCATTTCTTCAAAGGTATCCAGAATATTGTTAATCCGTAGCAGGGCAGAGCGTAACGCCATATTCTCTTCTTTGAATACTGTTACGGGGTGTCCGGGGTGATCAGCATCGGGTGCTTTACCATCTTCAATCGTACCTTTGAACAGATTCGCGTGAACATTACATAGCTTAAGAACATCTTGAAACGTAATCACACTATCCCCATACATTAATTGATGCTCCATCATGGAGATTTCAATGGCACTCACACCCGTGAAATGCTCATTAAATTCATCCTGAACTGATTCAGGATCCGCTCCATGATGCAGTTTAAGAAGAATACCTTCTAATATATCTATGCGATTGTCTGTATTATTACTCATTCACGTCACCTCCGATGACAGTATAGCCGTTCCAGTGTAGTTCATTCACTAATTGTTCCAAAGGAAGGTTGATTAATTTGCAGCCTTTTTTTAGTGTAACAACTTTTCCAACCGATTGTCTCATGGCTGGATTAGCTAAAGGTTTAAAGCCTAAATCGACAAGAATGTCGAGAAGTTCAGGGTGTGAATCAAGGACTTGTTTCACAGGTCTATTAAGGTCTACTTGATTTTCCATTTTCTTACTCCTTATAAAATTCGATTGATATTAAATCTATTTATGTATAAACTAAACGTACTATATTATATAATACTAGCGAACAATAACTTCATAAGCAATATGAATAAAATAAATATATTATTTAAACGAAAGGAACATCTTTTATGAATGAAGAATTTGGTATTCTATTCAAAAACGAAGCATTAAAGTACGAAGAAGAATTACTAGAGCAATTAACAGGAGTCATCGATCCAGAGTTAGGCATAGATATTGCGAACTTAGGCCTAATATATGAAGTAGATATGGATGAAGCAGGGAAGGTTGAAGTCATAATGACTTTAACAACTGCCGGTTGTCCCTTAGCAGACTTTATTGATAGTGACGTGAGATATCAATTAGCTAACTTTGATAAAATTACTGAAATCGATATAAAAGTTGTCTTTGAACCGCATTGGGATTTATCTCGCATCTCACGCTTTGCTCGTATTGCTTTAGGTATTCCGAGTGATTTTATTCCGAATTAAATTAATATTTAAAAGTCCTGTCTAACGATGGGGCTATTTTTGTACAATGTTCTAAAATTCACATAAATAATTGTTATATCCTATTGCTTTAGGTATAAAAATAGTTTATCATATATGTGTAATGATTTACAAGTATAGATGTTGCTTCGAATTTATATGGAGGGGATACCATGGAAAAATTAGAAAACGAAAAGATGAATGTAAATCCTTGGGAAGGTTTTACAGGAACTAAATGGCAAGAGTCAATTGATGTTAGAGATTTTATTCAAGAGAATTATACTTTGTACGAAGGTGATGATTCATTCTTAGAAGGCGCAACCATTGAAACTTTCCAATTATGGGATCAAGTAATGGAACTAACAAAAGCAGAACGTGATGCTGGTGGCGTTCTAGATATGGATACTAAAGTTGTATCAACAATTACGTCACATGATGCGGGTTACTTGAACAAAGACGTTGAAAAAGTAGTAGGTGTTCAAACTGACAAACCTTTCAAACGTAGTTTACAACCATTCGGTGGAATCCGTATGTCTGTTCAATCAGCAGAAGCATATGGGTATAAGATTGATCCAGAAATTGAACATATCTTTACAGAGTACCGCAAAACTCATAACCAAGGTGTATTTGATGTATACACACCTGAGATGCGTGCTGCTCGTCGTTCAGGAGTAATTACAGGACTTCCAGATGCTTACGGTCGTGGACGTATTATCGGAGATTACCGTCGTGTTGCATTATACGGAGTAAACCGTTTAATGGAAGAGAAACAAAAAGACTTCGCAAATATTGGTAACGGACAAATGAACGAAGAAGTTATGCGTCTACGTGAAGAAGTTAGTGAACAATACCGTGCCTTACAAGATTTAATTGAATTAGGTAATATTTACGGCTTTGATTTAACTCGTCCAGCTGAAACAGCGCAAGAAGCATTCCAATGGTTATACTTAGGATACTTAGCGGCAATTAAAGATCAAAATGGGGCAGCAATGTCATTAGGTCGTACATCTACATTCCTAGATATCTATATTGAACGTGATCTTGCTACAGGTATGCTTTCAGAAAAAGATGCGCAAGAATTAGTCGACCATTTCGTTATGAAATTACGTCTAGTTAAATTCTCACGTACACCTGATTACAATCAATTATTCTCAGGAGATCCAACTTGGGTCACTGAAGCAATCGGTGGAGTTGGGATTGATGGACGACCACTAGTAACTAAAAATTCATTTAGATTTTTACATACATTATCAAACTTAGGACCAGCACCAGAACCAAACTTAACTGTGTTATGGTCACCAAGCTTACCAACTCATTTCAAACGATTTGTTGCGAAGATGTCTATTGACACATCAGCCATTCAATATGAAAATGACGACATTATGCGTCCAATTTACGGTGATGACTATGCCATCGCATGTTGTGTGTCAGCGATGGAAGTTGGTAAACAAATGCAATTCTTCGGTGCGCGCGCGAACTTAGCAAAAGCATTATTATATGCAATCAACGGTGGTGTCGACGAAATGACGAAAGCACAAGTTGGACCAAGCTATCGAGCAATTACTTCAGAATACTTAGAATATGATGAAGTGATGGAACGTTATGATGACATGTTAGAATGGTTAGCAGGATTGTATATCAATTCATTAAACGTTATCCACTACATGCACGATAAATACAGCTATGAAAGTATTGAAATGGCTTTACATGATACAAATGTAAAACGTACGATGGCTACAGGTATTGCTGGATTCTCAGTTGCAATTGATGCTTTATCAGCAATCAAATATGCAAAAGTTAAAACAATCCGTGATGAAAATGGTCTAGTTGTCGATTATGAAATCGAAGGTGAATTCCCACAATACGGTAATAACGATAAACGTGCTGATGAGATCGGTGTTGATTTACTTAAAGCATTCATGACTAAAGTTAAGAAACATCCAACATACCGTGATGCTATCCATACAACATCAATCTTAACTATTACATCAAACGTTGTTTACGGTAAGAAAACTGGTAACACGCCAGACGGTCGTCGTGAAGGAGATCCATTTGCTCCTGGAGCGAACCCAATGCACGGACGTGATACTCATGGGGCGTTAGCAAGTTTACTTTCAGTTGCTAAAATGCCTTACGAATATGCTTTAGATGGAATTTCAAATACATTCTCAATCATTCCAAAAGCCTTAGGTAAAGATGAAGAAATTCAAAAAGACAACTTAGTGAATATGTTAGACGGATATATTAAAGAAGGTGGACACCACTTAAACGTTAACGTGTTTAACCGCGAAACGTTATTAGATGCGATGGATCACCCAGAAGAATATCCACAATTAACTATCCGTGTATCTGGTTATGCTGTAAACTTCATCAAATTAACTAGAGAGCAACAAATGGATGTTATTAACCGTACAATGCACAGTACAATGTAATCACTTAAGTTTTAGATATCTTGTTGAAAGGGGGATATATCTTGTCAGAAGTTAAAACACCAATTATTGGGAACGTCCACTCGACTGAAAGTTTCGGATCAGTTGACGGACCAGGGATACGATTCATCTCTTTTATGCAAGGATGTCGTCTACGCTGTCAGTTTTGTCATAATCCGGATACTTGGAATATGCGTGGGGGAACACCTTATACTCCGCAAGAATTATTCGATGAAGCCATACAATACCGTTCTTTTTGGGGTAATAGCGGCGGGGTAACTGTAAGTGGGGGAGAACCTTTACTTCAAATCGAATTTCTGATTGAATATTTCAAAATTTGTAAAGCACATGGTGTCCACACAACGATTGATACGTGTGGCGCGCCCTTTACTTTAGAGGAGCCATTCCGCTCACAATTTGAAGAACTGATGAAGTATACTGATCTGTTCTTATTTGATATTAAGCATATTGATCCAAAAGGTCATGCGAAATTAACAGGCGTGCGCAATGAGAATATCATGCAAATGGCTGAGTTACTTTCAGAGTTGAATATACCTGTTTGGATTCGACACGTACTTGTTCCAACGCGTACGGATTACGATGAGTATCTGATTCGATTAGGCGATTATGTTGAAACTTTATCAAATGTTCGCAAGTTCGAGGTGCTTCCATATCATAAACTAGGTGTCTACAAATATGAGGCACTTGGAATTAAATACCGTTTGGAAGGAGTAGAACCACCGACTGCAGAACGGGTCGAGAATGCTAAAAGATTGTTGAGAACAGAACGCTACAAAGGATATTTAGATGATTAAATAAATCGACATAATTAAAGCGTAACACTTTAAAACAGTGTTGCGCTTTTTTATGTATTTCTAGCAAATATTAGCAGTATATTCAAAGAAATATTTATATCAATAAAACAATATCAATATTGTTATATAACAGAAGCGGCAAGATGCTCATTTAATCACATATCGAGGATTATCATTGAATGAAACAGCATAGATAACTGTACAACACCTAATAAAAACCTATTATATTAGCGGTTTTAACAATAAACCTCTTTACTTTCATTTGTGAAAAGAGTAACATGTAATCAAAGATAAAGAAAAGGGGAGCGTAACAATGACGGAATTAATTGAAAAAGAAGTTATTGGAAATGTTAATTACATGATTAATGGTTTAGTAGAAAAAGGTTTGGTTGCTTTAGAGGAGTTCGATCAATTTAATCAAGAGCAAATTGATCACATAGTAGCGAAAGCTTCAGTTGCAGCTTTAAATCAACATGGTACTTTAGCAAGACATGCGGTTGAAGAAACTGGCCGTGGTGTATTTGAAGACAAGGCGACAAAGAACTTATTTGCTTGTGAGCACGTTGTAAATTACATGCGAGATATGAAGACTGTTGGTGTTATCAGTGATGATGAAGTGACGGGGATCACAGAAATTGCTGAACCTGTTGGAGTTATTTGCGCCATCACTCCGACAACGAATCCGACGTCGACAACTATTTTCAAAGCGCTCATCGCATTAAAAACTCGTAACCCAATCATTTTTTCATTTCACCCGGCAGCACTTGAGTCATCAGCTCACGCTGCTCAAATCGTTCGAGATGCAGCGATTGAAGCAGGTGCACCAGAAAACTGTGTACAGTGGATTACAGAACCATCGTTAGATGCAACGAATGCATTAATGAATCACGATGGGGTTGCGACAATCTTAGCCACTGGTGGAAATGCCATGGTTAAATCAGCTTACTCATGTGGTAAGCCAGCGTTAGGAGTTGGGGCAGGAAATGTGCCAGCTTACATTGAAAAGACAGCAAACGTTAAGCAAGCAGCTTATGACATCATATTAAGTAAATCATTCGATAACGGAATGGTATGTGCTTCTGAACAAGCCGCAATTGTTGATAAAGAAATCTATAAAGAATTTAAAGATGAATTAGTAAGCTATCATGCTTATATCGTAAATTCAAAAGAGAAAGCACTATTAGAGGAATTTTGTTTCGGTTCTAAAGCATTCAGTGAAAACTGTGCTGGCGCAAAATTAAATAATGAAATTGTTGGGAAACCAGCGACATGGATTGCAGAACAAGCAGGTTTCACCGTTCCGGAAGAAACAAATATTCTAGTGGCAGAGGTGTCAGAAGTTGGACCAAACGAACCATTAACGCGCGAAAAACTATCTCCAGTCTTAGCCTTATTGAAATCAGAAACAACTGAAGATGGAATTCAAAAAGCTGCACAAATGGTTGAGTTCTTTGGATTAGGTCACTCAGCTGCGATTCATACACAAAATCAAGAATTAGCAAATGAATTCGGCCGTCAAGTTAAAGCCATTCGAGTTATTTGGAACTCTCCTTCAACATTCGGGGGAATCGGAGATGTATACAATGCTTTCATCCCATCATTAACTCTAGGTTGCGGATCATACGGACGCAACTCAGTTGGTGGAAACGTCGGAGCATTGAATTTACTTAACATTAAAACAGTTGGGAGACGACGCAATAACATGCAATGGTTTAAAGTACCTTCAAAAATCTATTTCGAACGTGACTCAATCCAATATTTAAAAACAATGGCTGATGTTGAACGTGTCATGATTATTACGGATGAATCAATGATGAAACTCGGCTTTACTCAAAGAATTATCGACCAACTTGAGGCGCGCCAAAACAAAGTAAATTACCAAATCTTCCATAACGTTGAGCCAGATCCAGATATTACAACTGTTAGAAGTGGAGCTGAAGCGATGGCTCAATTCCAACCCGATACAATTATAGCCCTAGGTGGTGGATCTGTTATGGATGCGGCTAAAGTCATGTGGTTATTCTACGAACAACCAGAAGTAGACTTTAGAGATTTAGTTCAAAAATTCCTAGACATTCGTAAAAGAGCAGTTAAGTTCCCAGAACTTGGGTCTAAAGCGAAGTATGTAGGTATTCCAACGACATCAGGAACAGGATCTGAAGTGACACCATTTGCGGTTATCTCTGATAAAAAAAATAATATGAAATACCCATTAGCGGACTATTCATTACTACCAACAGTCGCAATTGTAGATCCTGCTTTAGTTGAGACTGTACCAGATTTTGTTACAGCTGATACAGGGATGGACGTGTTAACACACGCAATCGAAGCGTATGTATCAGTGATGGCTAACGACTTTACTGATGGACTGGCTTTACAAGCAATTAAGATTGTATTCGAAAACTTAGAAGCTTCAGTAAAATATAATGATCCAGAAGCACGTGAAAGAATGCATAACGCTTCAACTATGGCGGGTATGGCATTTGGTAATGCCTTCTTAGGAATTAACCACTCAATGGCTCATAAGATTGGTGGAGTTTTCCATACAGTTCACGGTCGAACAAATGCGATTTTACTTCCATTCGTTATTCGCTATAACGGAACCCGACCAGCGAAACAGGCGAACTGGCCAAAATACAATTACTACAAAGCAGATGTAAAATACCAAGACATCGCTAAATTAATCGGACTTGATGCAAAAACTCCAGAAGAAGGAGTAAAAAACTTAGCACAAGCTGTGTTCGAACTTGGAGAACGTGTTGGAATTCAAATGAGTCTAAAAGACCAGGGCGTTGATGAATCTGCCTTCATGGATAAAACAGAAGATATCGCCTACTTAGCCTTTGAGGACCAGTGTACACCAGTGAATCCGCGCTTAGCTTTAGTAAATGAAATGCAAGAAATCCTTGAAGATGCATATTATGGATATAAAGAAAGACAAGCAAACTACAATTAATAGTATCCGACGCATCAAGTAATACCTAAATTTGATCCCCTTTTATACACGTCTATGCCTTACTTGCGCAAGTAAGGCATAGACGTTTTTTGATTTTGAGTTGTACCTAGCTAGAAGAATAAAAATAAATTGTTCCAGTTGAGGCGCTTAACTGGAAGAAAAAAACCAATTGTTCCAACTGAGGTGCTTAAGTGGAAGAATATAAACTAATTCTTCCACTTGTTGAGGTAAGCTTATTTACGCTTATCTTTGAATTCAGGCATTTTCTCCTTTTAGTATGGGCTTATATATATTAAGATAGTGATATAAAGTGAAGAAAATGAAGGAGAGGGTATTATGTCACACGGTTTACCTAATATTGGAAAAGCTGCTACCAAAGCACTTCAAACTATTGATGTCACACAACTTGAGGAAGTGGCTGCTTTTAGTAAAGATGAATTATTAAAGCTACATGGAATGGGACAAAAGTCGATCAACATATTAGAATCTGCCTTAACTGAAAGTAATTTAACTTTTAGTGACGCTGAAGCACATCCATATAAGCCAGATTTTTTATTGTTAGGTGATTTAAGTTGTGACAATGCGCCGAAAAGACGTGTTATTAGAGACTTTGTCGTAGGACTTTTTGTTGGAAAGCAATCTAATCTAGAGGAAACACTTAATCCAGCTGTAGAAACGGAAATTAACGGCGACCAAACAATAAATGGGATTGATGAATTAATCACTTATTTTGATAAAAAAGATATACAGTTAAGTAGTTTAAACTTACTGAGTATTTTATCCCATGGGAAATATGGAGCAGCGGATGGTGTTATTATTGCAAAACCAGGACAGAGAATACATTTTGCTTCATTTTATACATTTGAAAATACAAAAAAAGAAGCTTTAATTAAAGCAATTAGATTTTATATGATTGAAGAAGTTGAATAAGTGAGCATAATATTAACAAAATACGAGGTGCATAATGGGAAGCAATGAGGATAAAGAACTAAGGGTTATAGTGAATGATGAAGTGTCTGACGTAAATCAAGTCAATCAAGCGATACTTAAGATAGATGGTCAAGAATATGTACTAAAGTCAAATAATCATTCAAGCAATCATCAAAAACTTGCTTTACGTTATTTCTTAATACCAGCAGTGATTGGAACTTTGATATATTTTCTTTTTTTCAATTCCCGAGAGCAATTATTTATTCAATTAATGGGACGTATTTCGATTGCGAGTGCGATATTGCTGATTGGGTCGATAAGTGGAGTCATTACTTTTGCGATTGCTTTTATCGTAGGTAAAAGAAAAAAATTAGCCAATTTGGAGAATATCTATTGGCGGAATGTTCCAACGATATTATTATCTTTCGCCATCATCATTGCTTTAGCTATATTATTCTTTTTCTACCTCTTAGGTTTATTATTTGAAGGTTTAGTTTTAGATATTTACTTATCAACCTTACTGACTTTTATCTTTATATCGATTATTAATTATGTCATGATCAGTTTTGTGATGGTCCTTTCGCCGTCTTTAATGACCAAATTATTAGTTGTGGTCATTTTAAGTGGTGTGATTATCTCAATGATTACCAACAGTGAGGCACAGTGGTGGCAGCGAAATTTAAGTTTCTTAGGAACACAAGAGGCGAGCGGTGCTTGGCAATTTAACTTCACTTTGATGCTGTCTGCGTTTATGATGATTGCTTTAGTGGATTATTTATTTGTTGGTTAAAGAAGATTTATCCAAAACACCGTCCACTAACAATTCTAAGAATATTACTGACGATTACAGCAATTTGCCTAGGACTTGTTGGTTATTTCCCAAGTGATGGACCGGGAAATATGCCTAAATATCATAACCAATCTGCAGCCATGCTAGTATATATGATTATCGCGATGATTATCGGAATTAAGTGGTTTGTGCCTAAGGTGTCACGAGAATTTGTGATTACATCTTATGTGTTAGGCATTATGTTGTTCGTTGTTACTTATTATTATTTAACAGGCTGGTATATTACTTTAACAGGATTTGAAATAGTTTCATTTATTCTTGCCTTTACTTGGTTGATGCTACTATTACAAACACTTGAAAAAGCAAGTCGAGAGCCCATCCCCGTTTATGACGTAGATATTGAGGTTAAGAAAGAAACAGAATCAAAAACATAATTAGATTGAATTCATTCAATAATATAGGATAATAAGATTATGAGATTTCTCATAGTCTTTTTTGTTTGTTATTGAAAGGAGGGTTTGATAATGAGAAAGGTTTGGAAATGTTTAGTATTCTTTCTTTGTATTTTCTTTGCAATGACTGGCGCACAAGCGTCTAAAGCGGAGTCAGATTTGAGATTATGGGTTGTGACTGATATCCATCATTTATCACCTAGCTTATATGTTGAAGGGCCCCGCATTCAGAAATTACAAGATACTGGTGCTGGTTTGGAATTTTTTTACTCCAATGAACGACTTGAAGCCCTTGCTTATCAAATCGAACAGGCAGAACAGCAACCGGATGCTTTAATAGTTGCAGGTGATTTGACTTTAAACGGTGAGTATCAAAGTTTAGTCGACCTTCAGAAAGTATTTGCGAAAATCGAAGCTTTAGGTACGGAAGTTTTTGTGATACCTGGCAATCATGATATTAACAATGGATGGGCAAGTTCATTTACTGATAGTAGAGCTGTGAGGGATAAACAAATTACTCCCGTAGAATTTCAAAAATTAATGAATTCCTTTGGTTATGAAGAAGCAACTTACCAAGATGATGTGAGTTTAAGTTATATTACTCAATTAATGAGCGATCATTGGTTAGTAATGTTAGATAGTAATATTTATCACGGAGAAGGCAATGACCAACCGCCTGTGTCTAAAGGAGAATTGAGAGACGAAACCCTCATTTGGTTGGAGGATAAATTAGGGACTATTACGGGAGCAGACGTTGAAGTGACGGTTGTTTTACACCATAGTTCTATTCCGCATTTTGAATTGATGGGTCAGAATTTTGTTGTGGGTAATCATGATAGGTTGAAGAATATTTTAGAAAAATATCAAATACCTGTAACATTGAGTGGGCATATGCATGCCCAACATATCGCGCAAGAAGGGCAAGTGACTGACATTGCGACAGGAGCGTTTGCTGTTCAACCGAGTGTGATTGGCGAGGTTGTGATTGATAATAACCAGAAGTCGTATCAACAAATAAAATTAGATATGGAAGCTTGGGTAAAAGAGACTAAGACAGAAGATCCAAATTTACTCGATTATGATACTTACCTTAAACAAGTCTTTACTAAAGCAAATGAGAAATTGGATTCCAATAAAGATCGAAATGATGAATTAAGACAATTAACACAGGAATTAAATTTAGCTTTCTTTGCTGGAAATATCTCTAATATTTGGGAAGCAACTGTCTCTGCCTACGAAGATACATTTGAGAAACTAATTAGTCCTGATACAGAGTCGATGAACCGTTATCTACAAGTTTTAATTGATCAAGCAAATTATAATCACCAAGAGTATAGATGGTAATTTGGCATGCATGTACTTACGACGCACATATCAAACGGATAGAAAGGACAACATAATGGTCGAAACAATTATTAAAGCGGCAGTTCTAGTGTCAATTATTATATTGGCAAATATCTTAACAACTCGAGGTTACTTTATCAGAGAAAGAGATTTTGATACGATTTCTAAATTAATTTTTTATCTAACGTTACCGAGTGCAATCATTTCAAATTTAAATGGATTGAGCTTTCCACCAACACTGATTGTTATTAGTATTATTGGATTTTTATGTAATTGGGTGTATATTATATTCTCGCATTTGTTAGGTAAAACGCCAACAGAGAAAGGCTTTTTAATGTTGAATATGAATGGTTATAATATTGGAAACTTTTCTTTACCTTTTATTTCTTTCTTTTTCTCTGAAGTAGCGATTTTAGCAGTGAGCTTGTTCGATGCCGGAAGTGCCTTCATGGTTTTAGGTGGAAACTACGGTATGGCAAAGAGTGTCAGGGACGGAGAGAGTAAGGTGAATATTGGGTATATCTTTCGCACGATGATGAGTTCACCTTCAGTTATTGTGTATATTGTGATGATAATCCTATCGCTTTTTTCACTGCAATTACCAAGTTTTGTTACGGATGTGACCCAAATTATTGGGAATGGGAATACGTTCTTGTCGATGTTTATGATTGGTGTTGCCTTAGATTTAAGGATTCATAAGGAACATGTCCGGCTCTTAATTAAGACATTATCTGGTCGTTATGTTGTAGCAGCAGGGATTTCAGCATTGTTATATTTTTTCTTGCCATTTAGTTTAGAAATTCGGCAAACATTAGCGATTCTTGCCTTTGCGCCGGTTTCAGGCGTTGCAACAATGTATACACGGATGTATGGGGAGAATTTTGAATTATCAGCGATTATAAATTCATTATCTATCATCATTTCTATCATTATTATGTCAACATTATTAGTTGTCTGGCAAGTGTAAAAATAACTCCATATTGTAATGAAACTGTTCGTAATCGCTAATAAAAACATGGTATAGTGTATATACATATAGAGGGGGGATTTAATGGATAAATTAGGCCGTTTGGATCGAATGGTCATGAAGTACGTTATTTTAGCTGCAGTATTTATTCTAGTTATTTTTAATTATCAGCACATTTTCGCTGGTTTGAGAGAGCTTTGGGATATAATTTCTCCTGTTGTTTATGGATTTGTATTTGCATATATTTTGAATTTAATTATGGTGATGTATGAGGGGTTCTGGTTTCCAGAAACGGATAATGAGCTACTTATTCGTGCAAGACGTCCAGTATCGATATTACTGGCACTGATTACAGTTATTATTGTTATTGTTCTAGTGTTATGGCTCATCATTCCACAATTAATCTCCCTAGTACAAACTTTATTAGAAAACCTACCATTAATGGTTGAATATATTCAAAGGTGGATTGAGGATTTAGAAGAAATTTATCCTCAAATTGATACATTGATAAATAATTTAAACATTAATTGGGAAAGTATTGCCCGAGATGCGGCAAGTTTTGCTAATAACATTCTAGGGTCAACGTTTACGACATTCCAATTATTAACTTCATCTTTATTTAGATTAGTTGTTATATTAGTTGTCGCAATTCACGCCTTATTTTCAAAAGAGAAAATACAAAGACAAGTTAAACGCGTACTGCGTGCTTACATGAAGAGAGACCACTTCCGTCGTTTGAAGTATGTTTTAAGAGTGACGAATGAATCATTCTCTAGTTTTATTACGGGAATGTTAATCGAAGCGATTATTTATGGTACGTTAGTAACGGTGGGGATGATGATATTTAACTTCCCATATGCGGGTATGATTGGAGCACTCTCTGGGGCACTGGCCTTAGTACCAATGGTTGGGGCTATCTTATCAGCTGTTATTGGAACGATGTTAATCTTCGTTCAAAACCCGATTCAAGGACTCTTTTTCCTTCTATTCAATATCGTACTGCAACAGCTTGAAAGTAATGCGATTTATCCAAGAATTGTTGGTGGATCCATTGGGTTACCAGGAATTTGGACTTTCATAGCGGTAACGATTGGTGGGGGGATCTTAGGACCTGCCGGTTTCTTCTTAGGGGTGCCTATTGCATCGGTCATATATAAACTTATTCGTTCGAATGTTGAATACAAAGAACATTACTATGAGTTAGATCATGGAAGTGAATTAACATTTTAATTTAAAAGTTTAAACCTAATGATTAGCCTAGTTGCTGTCATTAGGTTTTTATATTTACATTGATTAATGTTGTATCCTAAAAACTTTTAACATATACTTACGTAAGAAATAAATAAAGTAGGAGGAACACGTTTGTGAAAGATATGACGTCGGGAACACCGATCAAACAAATTCTATTATTTTCTATACCTTTAATTATAGGCAATATATTTCAATTGTTATACAACATGGTGGATACCTTCATTGTCGGACGGACGTTGGGCGTGAATGCTCTAGCAGGTATTGGTGCAGCAGGGAGTGTCATGTTCTTTGTGGTTGGTTTCTCGCAAGGGTTCACTGCTGGAATGGCGATTCCAACGGCGCAAGCGTACGGGGCACGTGATTATGAAAAGGTCAGTCGAAGTGTCGCAATCAATGGGGTACTATCGACTTTAGTCGTTATTGTGATGACGGCATTGAGTATGTTTTTCTTATGGGATATTCTTTATTTAATGAATACGCCGGCTGAAATCATTCAGTACACCTATGATTATTTAATTATTATCTTTGGATTTATGACTATTACAATTCTATTCAATATGTTAAGTAACTTAATGAGAGCTTTAGGAGATAGTCGGACACCGGTGATTGCTTTAGTCATTGCGGTTGTGATTAACATTATCTTAGATTATATCTTTATCCTAGTTTTTGATATGGGAGTAGCTGGGGTAGCGACTGCGACAATGGTATCACAATTAATCGCCTCTTTAATTTGCTTATTCTATATTCAGAAGAAAGTTTATTTATTAAAAGTTAAAGCAAGACATTTTAAGATGCGTAAAGATGAAGTGATTCAACATTGCCGGATTGGATTCCCAATGGCGTTTCAATCTTCAATTATTGCGATTGGATCAATGTCTGTAACAATCGCCTTAAATACATTAGGAGCTGAAGCCGTCGCAGGTTACTCAGCATCTCAAAAGATTGATCAAATTGTCGTCTTCGTTCTAATGTCATTCGGAGTATCAATGGCCACGTATGTTGGACAAAACTTTGGTGCGAAAAAATACGACCGTATCTTAAGAGGCGTAAAGCAAGTGCTTGTTCTTTCGATATCAGTGTCAATACTCTTTTCAGTTATTTTATTCTTATTCGGTGGAGAATTAACGAGTGTCTTCGGAGACAGTTCTTCCAAAGAAGTTCTGAGAAGTTACGGACAGTACTTTTTCCAATTAACCGGTCCATTTTATTGGATTTTAGCGATTCTCTTTGTCCTTCGTTACACTCTCCAAGGGTTGGGAGATAGTTTTATCCCGACAGTCGCAGGAGTGATGGAATTAACGATGAGAATCATTGCGGCGTTTGGTTTAAGTGGGCTTATTGGCTTTGCCGGTCCAGTTATATCTAATCCAATGGCTTGGTTAGGAGCTGTACTTGCCTTAGTTCCAGCTTATTACAAACGCAATAAGACGCTTGTTGAATTACAACAGCAAAAAGCAACTCAATAAAGTTTAGTCAGTCGATGCATTGAATGCACCGGCTGATTTTTTATTATTTTTGATTTGTCAAATTAAGCTAGACAAAACTGCTTCATCTAAGTAACTCAAAAATACTTCCAACGGTGTTCGGTAGTGTAAGGATTTCCGTGGAATCGTGTTCCGTTTGTGTGCAATCGATGACAC
>NZ_JBGQQX010000017.1:0-38659 GCF_045528525.1 Ruoffia sp. FAM 26255
CCACCAATGGGGCTTAGTTCCACTAAGCGAATTGGTAGAGTCTGCTTACGCAAGGTATTGAACCGCCGTACGCACGGTGGTGTGAGAGGTCGACTAGTCAAATAATGGCTAGTCTCCTACTCGATTCTTAAAGTTGATACATTGTATCGATTGGAATGGATATCCCAAAATCCAATAGTACTATATATGCTTGCCTAATTGGTTTGTTGTAAGCAATTGTCAGTGCTTTTGAATACAAACTAATTTGGAAACGATATTTATTTACAATTTGTTCAATTTGTTTTTCTTTTGTCATATTGGCATAAGGTTTATAGCGATCCGTTTTGTAGTCATAGATGACGATATCTTCATCAAATTCAATAAAGTTATCGATAACCCCATGAATTAGCAACTGATCTTCAGACAATTCTTTCATGTTCTCTGCTGCAATATTATTTTCAAATAATTTTAATGCTGGAGCTAAATAAGAAAATGCTTGTTCCTTTTTAACTCGATCTGCATGTTCAATCGTTAACTGTCCTAATTCACTTTGAATAAAAGTGATGACACTATCATAGTTGATTAATTCGGCCAATTGTTTACTAATGTGTTTCGTTTCAACGAGAGATTGGCTAGTTTTAATTAATATTTCTTTTAATTGCGTTTGATTTTTCTCTCCCAAAATCGAAAAGTCTAACTGTTGTAATAAGAAGTGTGTTGCGCTCCCTATTTCAGCATAATTTGGTTTGGTTTCTAAGTTATCTATGAATTTAGGTGGTTCAAACGTATCTTCAGTATAGCGAATTCCTTGAATAGACGAAGAGCTTTCGTGTTCTTCAACATTTTGGCTTTCGTTCGAGTTACCACTACGGTCTTCGAAATAAGCAATTTTATCGATACGCGGTTCTTCGTATAAGCGTTTCAATTCAGATACAGATTGATAACTTGAGGTATTCGTCGCTAATTCATATGTGTAGTTATAATTAAATAACTGATTCATATGATTATAGACGCTTTGATCACTTAAATCATTGACGTCAAGACGTCCAATTTGCTTAGCTAAATTGGGTTTCTTTGAGTAATTTACTGGTATTTGATATTGAATTTGTAAATCTGCAATGCTTTGTAAATCGATAAACTCAATATTGATTTGCGATAGATTAAATTCAGCTAAATCGGAATCAGTTTGACCTTTAGCGATGGCTTGTCTAATCCAATCTAACCAACTTGAAGCACTTTGGCGCTCCTGTAAAGGAACCATTAATGTCTCATGATTACTTTTATCTTGCGTCGCTTCTTGTTTAGTATGCCACTCTTCTTCATTTTTAATCGTTCCAACAATCATGAGCTTTTGCTCACATCTCGTTAAGGCTACGTATAATTTACGCATTTCTTCCGCTTTTAACATATTTTCCTTTTCAATCTTAAATGCTTGTTTTGTAAAGGATTCAAATTTAATACGGTTTTCAAAGTCATAGTAATCAGAACTAATCCCAAAGTGTTTTGAAGCGATGTATGATTTCGACCTTGCGTCTTGTAAATTGAATTTTTTAGCTGTATCCATTAGATATACAATTGGAAACTCTAAACCTTTACTAGCATGTACAGTCATCAGTCTCACAAAATTTTGTTCCCCATCGAGTAAAACTGGCTCTGCTAAGTCATTTTGTTGTTGCATTACTTTCTCAATGTAGCGAATAAAGCCAAAGACGCCTTTATATTGGCTTTGCTCAAATTCCAATGCTTTCTCGTACAAGGCATGTAAGTTCGCCTCGCGTTGGACTCCGTTATTTAAACCTGCTACATAATCTAGGAAAGATGTTTCTTGGTAAATCGTCCAAATTAAATCCACTAAGGAAATGCGTTTTGACAAGGCGTTCCAATGTGTCAATTGCTTGAAGAAGTTACTCAATTTCTGATGGATATCTTTATTACTCTCTTGGATTTCTGGGTCATTTAAGTAACCAATGACTGCTTCATAGAACAAGCCATCGGGAGAATGAATCCTAATCTTACTTAAGGCTTCATCATCTAATTGAACAAAATATGATCGTAATATCGCAACTAATGGGATATCTTGTAAAGGATTGTCGATTAGTTTTAATAACGCTAACATTAATTGAACTTCTTGTCTTTGAAAATAATTCTCAACTTTTTGAGCATAAATCGGTACATCATAACTTTCTAAGATTCGTTGTGCAATTAAGAAAGGCTTTCGAGTTGGCGTTAAAATAACAAAATCCGAAAAAGTCACTGGCCGTTGTTTTTTCAACTTCTTATCATAGACTAAGTAACCTTCTGCTACTTTATTTCGAATATCTTGAGCGATAATATGGCTTTCAGCTTCTAATGAAGTATCTGCTAATGCAATCTCATCACTGACTGCCTCATCGATTTCTTCACTCTCTTGATTTTCTTTTTCATATAAGAGTAGTTGAATATTAAAGTCTTCATGTGGCGCTGCTGGTTCAAAAGATTTATTCCCAGTTGTAAGTGATTCTGCTTTTCCATAATTCATCTCACCAAATTCTGAATCCATCACCCGCTCAAATACGAAGTTTGTAAATTGCAGTATTTCATCTCTTGAACGGTAATTTTTATCTAAGATAATGAGCTTATCTTCGCTAGAATTTGCATAGTTTAAATACCGATTTAAAAATAAACTCGGCTCTGCCATTCTAAAACCATAAATCGATTGCTTTACGTCCCCTACCATAAATAAGTTATCGTTTAATTCAGTTCGTGTCTCATGTGATAAAAAGTATAAAATGTCATTTTGGATATCATTAATATCTTGGTACTCATCAATCATTATTTCTTTAAATTTATCATGATAAAACATTGCAGCTGAACTGACTTGTCTTTGTTCATTTTCTTGGTTTAATGGCGCTAAAATATCTAAGGCGAGATGTTCTAAATCATTATAATCAATCATATTTATCGATGTTTTATGTTCAGCTAATCGGTCCATAAATAGTTTAGCTAATTGAGATAAGGAATAAATAATGTTTCCCTGCTCTTGTTCCACTTTTTCAGTTAACTTATATTCATAAGTAAAGATTGGCACTATGTTTTTAGTGATAATGTCTTTTGCTTCATCTCGTAATTCTTTGAGTTCAGCCACTATTTCATAGTCTTCGGAAGATTTCTTATTTGCTTTCCATTTGCCAAATTGAATTGAACTCGCTTGTGAGAATAAATCCTCAAGTTTATCTTCTCTCGACAATTCAAATAAAAAATTTGCTTGTTGTAAGTCTTCTTGAATGATTGGCTCATACTTAGAAACGCCCTCGTCAGAAAGTGAATGCAGTAAATTTGTCGCTGTTTCTAGTAATTTAATGGCTTGTAGGCTATTGGTTTCAAGCACAAATTTAATTGTTTGTTTATATAATAAACTATCTTTAAATGCTTCAAAGTTAGCACTTGCGTTATTTGCATCTTCTAACCATAAAGTTGGATTCGTTTGTGAGCGGGCAAATTTATAAATATCGATGATCGTATCAAATAATGCTTCATCGGAACGCACACTTCCGTATCGCGCTAAAAGTGATTGGTAAATTTCAGGCGAAATATCTTCAATTTCAGAATTTGAATCATGGATTGAAGCAATCATGTCATCCCAGACATCTTGATAAATTAACTGTACTTGCGTCTGATCCGTCACTAAAGAGAAATTAGGGTTAAAATCGATTAAATAAAAGAAATTTTGGATGATTTCTAGACAGAATGAATGCAGTGTTTGAATATTTGCCTTAGGTAAAAGAGATAATTGGTGTGTTAATCGTCTTTGTTCCTCAGGATTCAGTGTTTCGTTCACTGCGTCTTTTAATCTGCTCTCCATTCTTTCTTTCATTTCATTCGCTGCAGCTTCGGTAAAGGTAACGACTAAAAGCTCATCAACATTCGCAAATCCTTGCAATATATGATTAAAAATCCGTTCAATTAATACTGTCGTTTTTCCTGAACCGGCGGAAGCTGAAACAAGGATATTACTTCCCTTATGTTGGATTGCTTCCCATTGTTCATCGTTAAAATTCGAATTAAGCGGTTTAGGTTCTATCTTATTCATCATCTTCTTCATCTTCCCCACTTTCGTCCAATTCTAATAACATTTCTTGTATGATATTCTTTTTATTAATTGTCTTTTCACGGTATGCCTGATAATTTTCAGTTGAATCAAACCCACTTATTACCCGGTATTCCGGTTGTAATGATGTCGTGTATTGATTTTCTTTGAATGGTTTTAATTCAATCACACCATTTTGAATTTGATTCGCTGCTTGTTTAAATTTCATGTGGACGTATTTTAAGAGGATATCTAACTCTTCTTCCGTAAATACTCGACTGTAGGCATTGTAAAGTCCACCTTTTTTAAACTTCACAGGATAAATAAGACTATTATTCGTTACTTCTATACTTGAATCAATATAGGTTAATTGTTCTTCATCAACACTGACAAAACCATTAAAGGTATTCTCAGATAATTGTAACTCTTCCATAGCTTCTAAAGATTCTGGCAGCGATGCCTCTTTAAAAGCTGTGTAGGAGTGAATTAATGGTTGGTAAAATGCACCGAAAGCCTTTGTATCTGAGTAATTGCTTAAAGCAACGCTTAAATAAGTTAATACTTGTAAATCGAGCCCATAATACGTATCAACTACATTAAATTCCTTTTTACCTGATTTATAATCGACAATTTGTATAAAAGTATTGTTTGAAGTTTTAGCTGTATCAACCCGGTCAATCTTCCCGCTAATACTTAGATGTCCGCCACTATTTAATGGGTAAATGAATCCTTTTAATTGGTCAGGGGATGGTGAAATTCCAAATACTGCTTCAGATTGAATTGAAGTCATCTTCGTTCGTTTTTGTTGTGCTTGACTAAATTTTATAAAACGAAACAGTTGCTCGTCCATTTGCGTTTTAATCGCATTAAACTTCGAATGACTAAACATAATATTAAATCGTTCGTCTTGTTCTAATTTTCCTTTGACTTGGTTAAATAATTGCTTTAAATTGCTCATATCAACTTGTCTTAAATCTAATTTCTCATCAATTAATAGTCTAGTAAATGAATCTAAAAAGTCATGGAAATAATCCCCAGACCGTGCATAATCAAGTTCAAATAATTTTCTTTCTTTTATCTTTAAACCATGTAATAAGAAATGGCTAAAAGGATCTTGGAAATATTGTTCAATTTTTGAAACTGAAGCGTTGATATCTTTACCAAATAATTGAATCGCAATTTCTGGAGCGATATTAGTTGGTAATTCATTGAATTTCGCCACTGCTTCAACAATCGCTTCGATGGATTGACGCGTTTCTTTCTCTTCGCCATCATAGTCATCCATAACTAAAAATACTTGTTTATGCAGATTATTAAGTAGACCTTCATCTTGAGTGAGGTAATGTGATAATTGTAGTAATAAATTTTGTTCCATACTATATTTTCCAAAAGTACTTGGGTGAAGATGTTCCAATTCAGAAACTAAATCGTGCGTAAATATGTAACTTGGTAGTTTCAATTGTTTCACTATTTGCATGATATATGGACTTAATTGCATACTTTGATTATTTACACTCGTAGCATAGCTAAAGTAAATTCGTTCGGAAGCGTTCAGTAATAATTGGTACGCTAATAATAATTCTTGGCTATATTGTTGTTCGTTAAGCTTCATTAAGTATTGATGAGGGAGTAAATCTTTTTGAAGTAACTCTCTAGATGCTTCATCTAATAAAGAATAGGTTGGTCGATTCAGCGGTAAGGTTTTGTCGTCCATACCAATATAGAAAGCAATCTTAAATGGCTGTACCTGCGGACTTTCGACACTCGTTAACGTAACTTGATCGAGTGTTGCAGGGATTATATGGTAACTTGATTCACATAAACCAGCGATTAATAACTCAACAAATAAAGCATATGAAATGGTTTGGTCCTGATAAATCTCATTAAACTCATCTAATAGATCGACGAATACTTGCCACACTTGCTCATCTCGGCGAGAAGATTCTACTTCACCCGTATCGATAGAAATATCGCGTTGTTTAACAAACTCATCACGAACGCCTAAATCAAGCATCAATTGATAGAGCCATGCTCCAGCCTTTTGGCCCGTCATAGGACTTTCCCAAGCTTTAAAGGCTTGGCTGACGTCAGAAATTATCCATTGTCTCCATCTCTCAGCAAGTTCTTTCATTGTATAGTGAGTTGTACGATCACCGTCTTGAACAAGTTTGGATTCATCTTCAAAATGCCAGGTAAAATTTGGTTGAATTAAACGGTAACCAAAATAACCATTAGCTAAAATAATGTTTTCAAAGTAATTTACTTCTTGGTCTTTAATCTTCTCTTGTTGCTCTATTGGTGTGTCTTTTAGAAATTTAGGAATAATTAAACCTGACTTCAAGAAGCCCATCACATCATCGTATTTCCAATTATAAAGTTTTAAATTCAATAAGCTTTCAAGTAATAGAACAAAAGGATGCTGATTCATCTTAGCAACATTATCGATAAAAATAGGTATATCGTTCGCATCAAAATACGGTTTTGCTATCACTTGATATCTTTCAAATTCACGTGTCATAACAACAATGTCTTGATATCGGTAACCCTCAGTAGCTACTAAATGGTGAATTTGGTTACTTACATGACGTAACTCCGTTTGAATGGTATCCGCCTGCCAAATTTCAATTGGTGGACTTAAATACTTCGTTTTCTCATCTTCTATACTCGTCCCTATTTCTTGAATATCTTTAAATAATTTCGCAGCCGTTAGTAAATCAGTTCCGATTGTATGAAGTGGCTGATTAATGTCCCAATCCGGTAACACTTTTATTTGATTGAATTGTGCTAACGCCTTTACTTGATGGTATGTATAGCGAATTGTATCCAATATCGGCTGAAACGTTTGGCTATTGGCTAGTGAATGTGTAATAGGTAATGTGAGCCATACATCACTGAAAGTGGCTGATAATTGCATTAAAAGGCTCATCTGCTGTGCATTAAAATAATAATAATGATCAATAACCGCGTAATGGTCCGCTAATTGCCCCTCACTTTTAATATAGGCTTCTAATTGTTCTAAAGTGCTATATTGTGAAACATCTAAAAGATCAATTTTCTCAATAAATTTCGTATAAATTAGTTGAATCTCGACAATTTTTTGTTGTTCTAAATTAGGTATGCCTTCACTCATATCTGAAACATCAATATGTGTATCCGTAGTTATGCGTGATAAATCTTCGGGCGTAATATTACCTTCGATAAGCTCATTAAATAATGATAATAGCTTATCAATAAAACCTTGATGATTAATTTGACCTCTTAATACAATGAGGTCATCTTTTAATTCACTAAGCAATTGTCTAATGATCATCGTTAAACCAACATCAGATATTGACTGTTTGTTAGGGCTTTGGGGGCGAATCATAAACCAGGCGAGTCGCGTGAAACTAACCACTTGTAATGACATCATCGCTGCTTCTTTCTGTCCTTTAACTTCTTCGATGGTATTTAGGACAAATGTCTCCATATCAAATTTCAAATGGTCAGGAACAATATAATAAATCGTTGCATTCGGATTCGTTTCAAGAATATGTAATAATTTTTCAATAATAACACTTTTTTTATTTACTGAAAGATCTCCAGTTATAATTTGTAATCCCATTCTTTACTCCTTTCAATAAACTATTCTGTCGCTTTAATCTCATTTAATCTAAGAAAAGACGGAAATATAACCAAAATACCTGGTATAATTTCCGTTTCTTCAATAATTATTATAATTTTTCTAAAAATCTTTCTTTGTTTACTTTCGCTCTTTTATGATCAGCCGAGGCAATTAATTTCCCATCAACCATAGCTTCAAGTGAAAGTGTCAATATAGATTTATTTTGTTCTATTATTTTAGCTGTAATGCGAACCAATTTCCCAACGGCTGTTGGCGCTAGGTGTTTCATAAAAAACTCAATTCCAACCGTTGTTTCGTCATTGTCAGAGTGATTTTGACATAATTCATAAGAAACATTTTCCATCCAGGCCATTATACTCGGTGATGATAAAACTTCTAAGTCACCTGATCCAACAGAGGCTGCTGTAACATCAGCTTGTACTGTGAATTCTTTGGTCAAAGTCTTCATTATCTAATTACCCCTTAAGATTATTTTGCGTTTAGTTCAACAATTTTAATAATGACATTTGCGGCTTTTTCCATTGTTTCTACTGAAACAAACTCGAATCGACCATGCATATTTTCTCCACCGGCGAAGATATTAGGTGTAGGTATTCCCATGAAACTAATTTTAGACCCATCAGTTCCTCCACGAATTGGATAGATTCTTGGTTGGATATCTAATGTTTCCATAGCATTTTGGGCTAATTCAACGGGTGTCATATCTTTTTCAATAATTTCACCCATATTGTAATATTGATCTTCCATCTCAAGTTCTAAGGGTTTAGATGGATAGTTATCATTAATTTTGTTCACAGCGGATTGAACGAATGCTTTACGATCTTCAAATAATTTGCGATCGTGATCGCGAATAATCATTCTTAAAACGGCTTTATCCACAGAGCCCTCAACGTCAGAAATATGGTAAAACCCTTCTCGGTCTTCTGTGTGTTCTGGCACTTCAAGTTCTGGGAATTCATTCATAAATTCCTTCATAACTGTAACTGCATTCAGCATCTTACCTTTGGCAGTACCCGGGTGGATGTTTTTACCAGTAATTGTAACGGTTGCGCCCGCAGCATTAAAACTTTCATATTCTAATTCACCTTCAGGACCACCGTCCATTGTATAGGCAAAATCAACATCAAAACCTTTAGCATCAAAGTGATCAGCCCCACGACCAATCTCTTCATCTGGTCCAAATGCAACACGCACTTTACCATGTTCAATTTCTGGATGGTTCACTAGGTATTCAACTGCTGTAATTATTTCAGCGATCCCTGCTTTATCATCCGCACCAAGTAAAGTCGTTCCATCTGTTGTAATTAATGTTTCTCCAATGTAATTATTTAAGTTTGGAAAATCAACCGGATCCATGACGATATCTTCATCGGCGTTTAAAGTGATTGCGAGTCCATCATAATTTTCAATCACTTTTGGTTGTACGTTTACAGAATTAAAATCTGCCGTATCAACGTGAGCAATAAAACCAATTGAAGGAACTTCTTTTGACGTGTTCGCTGGCAATGTTGCTGTGACAAAGGCATTGTTTGGATTAAGTTCTACCTCATCTAAGCCAATCTCTTTTAATTCTTCAACTAATAGATTTAATAAATCAAATTGTTTCTCTGTTGAAGGAATTGTCTCACTAAATACATCTGAACGTGTATCTATCTTGGCATATCTAATTAATCTCTCTTTTGTGTTTTCAAAAATACTCATAATATCACCTTTCTATTCGTACATAAATGGATTTGTGTTTGTAGTGCTCTCAATGACTTCAATATCCCAAAAATTCTCTTGAGCTAAGTTTTTAATAACTGTAGCCATTTTCTCTTTGAATATGTGTTCAATGTAATGACCACTATCAATGGTAAGTATATCAAATTCATAAGCGTCTTGCCCTTTATGAAAAGTAATGTCACCTGTAATAAATACATCCGCTTCCTCGTCTAGAGCAGCTGATAGTGATTCAAAGGAAGACCCACCAACAATGGCGACGCGATTATATGCCTCTTTTGGTGTTCTTTCTATTAAAGTGAGATTGTTCGCATTCAATTTATCTTTGATATAAGAAATTAAGTCTTGACGAACAAAGGTATCTAGCAAATTCCCCACACGCCCTAAGCCACTTAAACCGTCTTCAGATGGCTCAAGCTCTTTAATGTCGTTAAGTTTTAAAGCATTAGCTAACCAATCGTTCATCCCATTCAATGCTTTATCTAAATTAGTATGTAAGACAAAGACATTGATGTCATTTTTAATAAGGTCAGTATACATTCTTAAATCAGCCGTTGAATTATCGAAACGTTTGATTGGGTTAAAAAGTATCGGATGGTGAACAATAATCGTATCCACACTAAGTTCCAAAGCTTCTTCCACGACTTCAGGTCTAACATCTAAGGTTGTCATTACTTTGCTAACATTGGCATCTTTATATCCAAAATGAAGACCTACTTGATCCCATTCTTCAGCCAATTCGCTTGGATATAATTTATTCAAGTTATCCATTAATTCATTTAATCGTACCGACTGCCTATTCATTTTTCTAACACTTCCTTAATGCGTTGATATTTTTGTTCCAACTCTTCAAGTTTATCATTCTTGTCGTTTGTAGCAAGTTTAATGGAATTAATAATATACTCGGTACTTTCCAATTCACTTTTCCATTTAGAAAAGAATTCTTTGGACTGCTTTTGATAATTAATGGGTCCAAATAATAATTCCTCGTCATTTAATACTTGCTTTTCTTCATCAGGTAAATGTCTAGCAACAATTATTTCATAATTATGTTTATGTTCTTGGATAATATCCTCATCGATAATATGATAATGATTCTCGATTAACCACGAACGGAGTTGCGGTTCAGCAACATTTGGTTGAAGAATTAATGTATGTCCTGATACAAGTTTATTCACACCTGCTTCAAGAATATTGCGAATCAAAATGCCCCCCATACCGCATATCGTCGCTAAGTTAATTAAATCATTTAAATTAACAACATCAAAGCCGTCTCCAAAACGGACATCAATGGAATCGTTCAATCCTTGTAGACGCACTTCTTTTTGAGCAGACTGATAGGGTCCTTGGACAACTTCTCCAGCGATGGCGTATTCAATCGCATCGTTTAATACTAGATTACACGGTAAATAAGCATGATCACTTCCAATATCTGCTAAACGTATTGGATTGTCTCCATGCTTTTCAACGAATTGAGCGACTCGATCGAGTCTTTTTGATAATGTATTTGAATTCATATTTTCCCTCTTAACTTCTTATAGATAATACTTTAATTTTATCACTAAATACCAATTTAATTAAGTAAATTATACTAGCCATATCTTTTATATTTATTCATAAAATTTTTAGATCAAAAAAGCGATTAGTATCTGAGACTAATCGCTTCTGATTATATGTATTTCTCTTAGTTTTATCTGTTACTAGTATTCTTTGCTATTTTTTGTGCAATTTGTGAAATCGTGAAATTTACTACAAAGTAAATTAAAGCTAACAACCCATATAATACAAACACTTGCGAAGTTGCGGTATATCTTCCCATCAGTATATTCGCTTTACCTAATATTTCTTGTAAGGCGAGTACGGACCATAGGAAACTCGTATCTTTTATCACTGTTACGAATTGTGACATAATCGCGGGTAACATATTTCTAATCGCTTGTGGAAGTATAATATGCCACATGATTTGCGAACTTGCTAATCCTTGTGATTCAGCTGCTTCAATCTCACCTTTAGCGACACTATTTAATCCACCTCGAATAATCTCAGCTAAGGCAGCTGTCGTAAAGAGAGTAAAACTTGCAATACCTGCATCTACAGATTTTAATCGGAAAATTAAAAATATTACAAATATCCATAAGATATTCGGTACATTACGAACAATTTCAATATAGATCGTTGCGATCCATTTTAATAATCCTCTTTCCTGATTACGCATTATGGCGAGTATCGTTCCAAATATTGAACTTAAAAATATAGCGATAACAGAAATATAAAGCGTAAGATATAAACCCTCCAAAAGGAAAACCATATTGTTCACTGTAAATAATTCTTGCATTTGTTCCATGAAACTCATTCTGATCCTCCTCTACCTAGTGTAAGCTTTCTTATTCTTCTCTTCTAAACGAATAGATAATTGCGTAAGTGGGAAACATAGTAGGAAGTATAAAAAGGCAGCAAATGCAAAGGCTGGTACGTAATGTAAATTCATCGACGACCAACTATTAGCAGTAAACATAATATCTGCTCCAGAAATAATGGCAATAGCAGAAGTGTTTTTGATTAAGTTTACAACTTGATTTGTTAGCGCTGGTAACATAATCCTGAAAGCCTGTGGTAAAACTATTAACCACATACTTTCCCAAAAAGAAAAACCTTGGGATAGTGCTGCTTCCATTTGTCCTTTTGCCACCGAACCAATACCTGATCTTATAACTTCCGCAATATATGCTGCATGATAAAGACCTACACAAATAATACCAATAATATACGTGTCTAAAACAATCCCTACCATTGGCAAGCCATAATAAACAAAGAATATTTGAATTAATAAAGGTGTATTTTGAAATAATTCTACATAAATACGTGTGAATATTGAAAGTACTTTACTTCTTGATGAAGAACTAATTCCTAAAATCGTTCCTAATAGAAATGCGAATATTAAAGCACAAATCGAAATCCCAATAGTATAAATAAAGGCTTCCATGAAAAGGGGAATGTCTTCAAATAGATCACCCCAACGATACAACGCAAAGGGTCCTTCTTGTAACCACGAGATACCTGATAACACTGACATGCTTTCCCTCCTCTTATTAACCGTAAAGATGTGTGACATATGCATTAAAATACGTCACACACTTTAGGTTATGATTTTAAAATATATTATTCGCTTTCAGAACTAGTTGCTTCAACGCCATTCGTTTCAAGTAATTCAGCTAACGTACCGTCTTCTAACCAACCGTTAAGTAAATCATTTAAATAATTGTGTAATTCATCATTACTTAATTTCGTTGCGATTCCATATTCTTGTGGAGAAAAACCAATATCTAAAATTTGGTTATTATCATCAACATATCCAGCTAAAATTGATTTATCAACGGACATAGCGTCAATCCGTTTAGAAGTTAGGGCTGTTTTTAATTCTGGATAAGTAGCTAATTCACTAAATTTAACTGTGACACCTTGAGCATCTGCTTCCGCTTGAACTAAATCTTTCGTTGTTGCACTTTGAGGAACACCAATTGTTTTTCCTTCTAAACCAGCAAAATCAGTAATGCCATCCTCAGTACGAACTAAAAAGCCAACTTCATCAACAAAATATGGTTCAGTGAAGTTATAAGTTTCCTTACGTTCCGGTGTAATTGTAAATGTCGCAATCACTGCGTCTACTTCACCGTTATCTAATAAAGGTCCACGTGTTTTAGGTGTTACACCAGTAAATTCAATATTATCTGCACTGCCTGTAATCTCTTCTGCGATAAGTTTTGCTAAATCAATTTCAAATCCTTCATGTTCTTTAGTATCAGGGTTTAAGAAGCCGAAATGAGGTACATCTTCTTTAATTCCTACTCTAAACACACCGGCATCTTTAATTGCTTGAACTTGAGCTGGCAGTTCTTCTTGAGCAAAAGCTGTATTAGGAGCGAATCCTCCAAGTAAGGCTGTTCCTAAAAGTGATAATGCAACTAATTTATTTTTCCAGTTTTTCATTGTTTATTCTCCTTTTTGATTAAGCATGTTTAATAATTTTACTTAAAAATTCTTGTGCACGGTGATTTTGTGTTTGAGAAAAGAATTCATCGGGTGTACCCGTTTCAACTATTGAACCTTTATCCATAAAAATAATACGATCAGCAACTGATCTGGCAAAGCCCATCTCATGTGTCACAACCACCATAGTAATATTTAAATGTGACAAATCGATCATTACGTCTAACACTTCTTGAATCATTTCTGGGTCTAATGCTGAAGTTGGTTCGTCAAATAAGATAACCTCTGGATGCATATTTAATGCTCTCGCTATCGCGACACGTTGTTGTTGACCTCCAGAAAGTTGAGCAGGATAAGCATGGGCTTTATCTTCTAGGCCAACCCGTCTTAAATACTTCATTCCGGATTCTTCCGCCTGCTTTTTATCCACCTTTTGAACTTTGATGGGTGCTAAAGTTATATTCTCTAATATTGTTTTATGAGAATATAAATTAAAGTTTTGGAACACCATCGCAACTTTTTGTCGCACTTTCTGAATCGGTGCGTTTTTCTTTGTTAAATTAACATTGTAAACTTCAGCGACGCCATCAGTGACCTCTTCTAAACGATTCATACAACGTATTAATGTACTCTTTCCAGATCCAGAAGGCCCAATAATTACTACTTTCTCACCCTCTTCAATATCCAGATTGATATTTTTTAGTACGTGATTATCTCCGAAATACTTATTGACGTCTTTCATATGTATCATTTTTTCACATCCTTTCTCAAAGCTATTAAAGCTTAATTAGAAGATTATCATAAAAGTTTTATTAAAACTAGTATTATTTTTACTTTTATTTAATGTTATTTTTAATTTATCACAAGTTTTCAACTGTTTTTCTTCTGTTTTAATATACGTGTCATGTCATATTATGTAACATGGCTTGCAATAATAAAAAGTTTCAAAATTCTTTATTTAATTGCGTTAAATACTGATTCTAAAGCTATTTCATTCTTTATTTAAATCATAGTAAAAAATTTATACTTGCTCTTATTTTTCTGAATTGTTATATTTCCTAATAATTTTATGATTTATTACAACAATATGTAAGCTTCTTTTTTTTAAAAAAAAATAAAAAAAATTCCATATATTTAATATGGAAATTTTTAATTACTTATTTATTTTTAATTTTATTTTATTGAAAAACGATCTGCTAATAACTCTAAAGCTTTGATTCGATTTTCGATTTTTGGCAATAATGGAATGATTAATACTTCATCCGCTTGAAATTGATTTACTAAATGATCCAATTGTTCCTTAACTGAATCAATATCTCCGACAACCATTCTTGTACGATTAGCTTGTACATTCTTTAAATCCTCTTGAGTAAATTGATAATTCTTTGCCGTTTCAACTGATGGAAATTGCTTAAATTCATCAAAGTGGTTTTTACCTAGTAACCAAACATCTAACGCTTTTTGAAGTTCTTTTGCTTCTGCATCTGTATCAGCTACAACGACAAATGGCGAGAACATGACGATTGGTTGCTCTACTGCTTTTGATGCTTTAAATTCACTTCTATATATTTCAGCCGCTTCTTTCCCAACATTCAATTTATCACTGCTTGCATTTGGAAATAAACCAAAAGTCAATCCAAGTCCATTTTTAGCAGCGTTTTTTGCACCTCTAGTACTAGTTGTTAACTGGAACATCTGGGGCACTGTATCGACTTTAGGATTGGCCGTAATATCATTTAAACGATGATCAATGTCATTTGTATCTGTCACGTATTTATATAAATCTTGAATACTTTGATTATAAGGTAATTTTCGCTCTTTCGTTTCATTTAATGCTTTGTTAACTAAATTAGTTCCTAAAGAATTACCGATACCTAAATCAATACGGTTTGGATGAAATGCTTCTAACATTCTAAAGTTTTCCGCCACTTTATATGGGCTGTAATGAGGTATCATCACGCCTCCTGATCCAATTCGGATTCTCTTTGTCGAATCAGCAATATGCATCATTAACATTTCAGGGGAACTACTTGCAAAAGCTGGAACATTATGATGTTCAGCCACCCAATAACGATGAAAACCTAATTTTTCTGCAACTTTCGCTAAGTCAGTGGATTCTTTTACCGCAGTTTGTGCATCTTTTAGTTCATCAATTTGAGCATAATCTAATACACTTAATTTAACCAATGATTTTCTCCTCTCAAATAACTGTTATAATTTATTATTATTACGGTATCATAATTATTATCTTTCTAATAGTGATTACCTTTAAAGTAGTCTACATCATGATTTTGTCTGTTATAGCATATAATATGCACTATGATATAATGACCTCATTAAACTTATGAAGGGGTCGTATCATGTACGTAATTGAACATATTCGAAACGGTGTTGAGGTGTTAGATCATGCTACTCAATTAGCTATGCATATTTATGCTTTAGAAATCATTAAGTTGGATGAATCCTTAGTTTTCCCATACCGACCAAGTGCTTCCGTCCAAATTGGAAAGTACCAAAATACCGTTGAAGAAGTAAACCAAGAATATATATCAAGAAACAATATTGATATTGTTAGACGAGAAACAGGTGGTGGTGCCATCTATATGGATAGAAACCATGCGAATTTTGTTTTTATAATAGACGATCCTTCTACAAATTTTGATGAAAATTTCGATCGTATTTATCAACCAACAATAGATGGATTAAAACAGTTAGGCGCTAAAAATGTCGGCCGTAAAGGTCGAAATGACCTTGAAATTGATGGTCAAAAGGTTTCCGGTGCAGCTGTCACTATTCAAAAAGGTCGATTATATGCGGGCTACTCTCTTCTACTAGATATAGATTTTGATGCTGTTGAAAATGCATTGCGGCCAAATCGCAAAAAAATAGAATCTAAAGGGATTAAGTCAGTGCGACGTCGTGTTACACCAATTCGTTCACATCTAGCCAAGGAATATCAAGATATCACAGTGGAAGATTTCGAAAAAACTATGTTAATGCATTTGTGTGGTGTTAATCATCCCGACGACATTAAGTATTACCGACTATCTGAGGAAGAATGGGCTGCCATTGATAAGATTGCTGAAGAAAAATTCGCTAATTGGGATTGGAATTATGGTAAATCGCCCCGTTACGATTATAATGCTGATGGCCGATTTGAAGGCGGAACGGTATCATTAACGCTTAGTGTAGATAAAGGGAGAATTCAAAAAATCCGTATTTATGGGGACTTTTTTGGAAAAGCTGATATAAAAGATATCGAAAATACTTTAATCGGAACACGTGTTGAACGTAAAGAATTATTAGAAGCTCTTACACCAATTGAACTTAATGAGTATTTTGGTAAGATTACAGCCGAAAATATCATTGATTTGATTTTAGAACAATAAACAGTATAAAACATAGTAAAAAGAGGCTATATCCAACGATACAGCCTCTTTATCTTAAATTATGTATTCTACTCTAAGAAATCTTTTAATTGCTTAGAACGGCTTGGGTGGCGTAATTTACGTAATGCTTTTGCTTCAATTTGACGAATACGTTCACGTGTCACGCCAAAAACTTTACCTACTTGTTCTAAAGTGCGAATATTCCCGTCATCTAAACCAAAACGAAGACGTAATACATTCTCTTCACGATCGGTTAATGTATCTAGGACATCTTCCAATTGTTCTCTTAATAAAGAACTTGAAGTAAATGCTTCTGGACTCATAGCCCCTTCATCTTCAATGAAATCACCTAAATGAGAGTCATCTTCTTCACCAATCGGTGTCTCAAGGGAAACAGGTTCTTGAGCAATCTTGAGAATTTCACGGACTTTTTCAGTCGGTAAATCCATTTCGGCACCAATTTCTTCTGGAGTCGGTTCTCTACCTAAATCTTGTAATAATGTTCTTTGTACACGTACTAATTTATTAATAGTTTCTACCATATGTACAGGAATTCGAATTGTTCTTGCTTGGTCAGCAATCGCTCTTGTGATTGCTTGACGAATCCACCACGTAGCATAGGTAGAGAATTTAAATCCTTTATGGTAGTCAAATTTATCAACAGCTTTCATTAATCCCATATTACCTTCTTGAATTAAATCTAAGAAAGACATACCACGCCCAACATAACGCTTTGCAATCGATACAACTAAACGTAAGTTTGCTTCTGCTAATTCTTGTTTAGCTAAGTCATCGCCATCTTCAATTCGTTTTGCAATGGAAACTTCTTCATCTGCTGTAAGTAAATCAACGCGTCCAATTTCTTTTAAGTACATACGAACTGGATCGCTTACTTTGATTTTAGATACAGCTGCTGAAGACGCTGTTGTTGACTTGTCCCCTTCTTCTGCTCGTACCATTTGTTGTTTAGTTGGTCCACCATCGTCACCAACGACCGCAATACCACTATCTTCAACTTGTTGAATTAATTTATCAATAGCATTTGCATCCAATTCGTATGGACTAGCAATTGATTTTGTTAATTCATCATAATGAATTTGACCTAACGTTCTCTTTTCAGCAATTAATTGTTTCGTTGCTTGTTCTAACGTAAGTGATAACTCGTTACTTCTTTCTTCTTTTACATGCTCTTGTTGAGGATCTTTTTGCTCGATTGTTTTTCCATCTTGCTGTTGTTGCTGTTCTTCTTGAACTTGATCTTTTTCAGTCATATAAGTAAGCCCCCTAAATTTCTTTAATCTGACGCGTTAAATTCATGATTCTTGTTAAAGTATGATTCATTTCTGAATAATCTTGTTGTTTTTGATATTGAACAACTTTCTTTCTTAATTCATCGATCTCTTGTTGAATAAATTCTTGCTGTAAAACTTTGAAGCAATCATCTAACAGTTGTCGAGTAAAATCGAATAATTCTTGTTCCCACATTAACGAAGTTAAAAAATGACTTACTTGGGTATCGTTTATTCTATCAATGATACCAGTGAGTGGCAAATGATTTCCTTCGTAATAATATCGATCTAGCTCAAAAAATGCTTTACTTGTAAAATCATGAAAAAATACTGGAGGATTACTTAATTCTTCCATATAATCCCATGCCTCTTCGAAATAAATCAAATAGAATATAATTTGCTTTTCACTATTAAATGCTCGTTTTGATTTAATTTGCAAAGCAGATTCTTGTGTTATAAATTGTTCATTTGAAAAACTAGCTTGAGGTGGTTCCACACTATTATATTGCTCAGTGGGTTGCTTGTAATTATTCGGTCGAATATCACGAGCACGATTGACCTGTTCGGTAATGATTGCCTCCGAAAGATGATACTCATTCACTAAATCATTAATTCTTAATTGTTGTTCAATAGGTGATTTGATTTGGCTAATTAATTCGATAACTTTTTCAATATATTGTGCAAGTTCATATTCATCATTTAAATTGTAATCTTTCTTAAAAAAATCTCGATTAAACTCAAATTGTGAAATGCTTTGATTAATTAATTGTTGGAAACTATCTTTCCCGTGTTCCTTAATCCATTCATCAGGATCAAGTTTATTAGGTATCTGAATTGCTTTGATTTCTGCATTCGTTATACCTTGAGCTGTCTGAAAAGCTCGACTCGTTGCTTTTTGTCCAGCATCATCGCCATCAAAGGCAAAAATTAAAGTGTTCGTCATTTTACTTAATTGTTTTAAGTGATCCTCCGACAAACTTGTCCCCATCGAAGCAACCACATTCTCATATCCTGCTTGATATAAACTAATGACGTCCATGTAACCTTCTGCAATTAACACTTTATTCTGATTGCGAATGGGTAATCTAGCGTTGTCTAAATTATAAATTAACTTACCTTTTTTAAAGATATTTGTCTCAGGTGAGTTTAAATACTTGGCCGACTTTTCACTATTCTCTTGAAACACACGTCCAGAAAACGCTACAACATCTCCTCTACTATTACGAAGAGGAATCATAATTCGATTACGAAAACGATCAATTAATTCACCAGAGTCAGCCATATAAAAAATACCTGAATCTACTAGCTGTTCGGATGTAAAACCTGCCTTTTGTAAATATTGGACTAATAATTGTGAGTTATTTGGCGCTAAGCCAAATTGAAACACTTCTAACACTTCTTTTGTTAGCTGTCTTTGAATTAAATAATCAAAAGCTTCTGCACCATTATTTGTGCTCATTAAGTAGTAGTGGTAAAAATCATTTGCTTTTTCGTGTATATCATATAAATAACTAAATTCTTGCTGCTTTGAAGGTTGAGCTTGAATATATTTTTCATCAACCGTAATATTCGCAAACTCAGCTGCTTTTGCTACAGATTCAGTAAAAGAAATACCTTCAATTTCTTGTAGAAAACCAAAGATATTCCCCCCTCTCCCACAACTAAAACACTTATAAATTTGCTTCGGCTGTGAAACTGAAAAAGAAGGATTGTTATCCTCATGAAAAGGACATGAGGCCATGTAGTTTGTCCCACGCTTATTCAATTGAACATATTGTCCAATGAGTTCGACGATATCAACATTACTTTTAACCTCGTTGATAACTTCCTCTGGAATATAACTCAATTGAAATCACCTCTATTATTTCGAGTTAATTAGTGTAACTTTTGCTTGGTTTTGCCATGTATAACAGAATCGCACCGATAATAAATTGCACAATTAGAGCAAACAATCCTTTTAAAGAATCGCCTGTTATCTGCGCTACAACTCCTAAAATAGTCGTTCCTAATACGGAAGAGAACTTCCCGAAAATATTATAGAAACCATAAAACTGATTACTTTTCTCTCTAGGAATAATCTGACCAAAGTAAGAGCGACTTAAACCTTGAATTCCACCTTGAGCCGTTCCGACTAGCACAGCTAAAATCATAAAATCGGTAAATGAATCTAAACTTAATCCGAAAATACAAATAACTATATAAGTAGCAATACCAACAAATAACATTGTTCTAGTGCCAAAACGTCTAGCTAAATACCCGTACATAATAGAACATGGGAATGCTACGATTTGAACGACTAGCAACATGATGATAAGTTCATTTGCTGATAAGCCTAAATCTGTACCTACTGAAGTGGCCATCGCAATGATTGTTCCGACACCATCTATATAAAAGAAATAACCAAGTAAAAACAAATAGATATGTGGATATTTTTTTAATTCTTTTACAGTAGCAGTTAATGATTTCACCGTCGTTTGAATAATACCTTCAGTTTTTTCTAAGTAATTCACTTGATTTACATTCTTCCAATATGGAATTGTAAAGATAAACCACCATGCAGCTGTAAGTAAGAATCCAATATTAACAGTGACATTCGCAGGAAATATCCCTGTTAATTGGAACACCATAAATATTAAAAAGGGAAATACGCTACCGATATAACCTAAACCAAAGCCAGTTGAACTGACTTGATCTAGTCGTTCCGGTGTTGTTACATCCATAATCGAACTATCATAGAATATATTAGCTACGTGAAAACCAAATGAAGAAATCGTATAAACAATTAATAATAAAAACCAGTTACCATTTCCAATAAACATCATTGAAAATACAGCAATAATACCTAAGAGTGTTGAAATAGTGAATAAAGGTTTTCGATACCCTTTATAATCAGCACTCGTCCCAAGAAAAGGGGCTAAAACAGCTGTTAGAACTGTTGCAATCGCATTGGTATATCCAAGGTAAGCTGTTGAGTCTGCCCCACTTATACCTCCTGCATCCGCAACAGACTTATAAAAAATTGGGAATATAGCTGTTGTTATCATTAAGGAATAGGCTGAGTTTGCCCAATCTTGAAACATCCAACTCCACTCTGCTTTATTAAACTGACCTTTAAGTTGTTTAAACATTGTATTCTCCTGTTCTCTTGTTAGTTGATTTGACTTTCAATTACTTCCCAAATATCTTCTTTCCCTTCGGCTGTTTCAGAAGAGAATAAAAACAATGCATCACTCGTTGGTAATTCTAACTTTTTAGTGTACATCGAAATATGTTTATTTCGTTGGCTTCTTTTAATTTTATCAACTTTTGTTAAAACAATCGCATATGGAATGTCTAATTCATCAGCAAATTCTTTCATTTGAATGTCTAATTCTGTCGGTTCATGACGAAAGTCCATTAATAACAAGAGAGTTACTAAGTTGTCTCGGTTTGTTAAGTATTCAGTTATCATTTTAGCCCAACTAGCACGATCAGTTTTGGATACTTTCGCATACCCGTAACCAGGAACATCTACAAATCTGAACTTATCATCCATATTATAGAAATTTAACGTTTGAGTTTTCCCTGGTTGCCCAGATGTTCTAGCTAAGCCTTTTCTCTCAATTAATGTATTAATAAATGAAGATTTACCTACATTGGATCTTCCTGCTAAAGCGATTTCTGGTTTATCCATAGATGGATACTGTTCAAGCTTTACTGCAGTTATTTCGAGTTTTGGATTTTGTACTTTCATATTATGCTGCCTCGCTTTTATGAAATTTTTCGATTGTCATTACTATAATATTCAGGTTTATGCGCACCTTCGACATTTTCCTTCGTAATAATTATCTTAGCGATATCTTCACGACTCGGCACTTCGTACATAATTTCTAACATCACATTCTCGATGATTGATCTTAAACCACGTGCACCAGTTCCGCGTTCAAGCGCTTGTTGAGCAATTGCTTTTAATGCCTCTTCTTCAAATTCAAGTACTACATTATCCATTGATAATTGTTTTTTATATTGTTTAACAAGTGCATTTTTTGGTTTTGTTAGAATTGAAATTAAATCTTCTTCTGTTAACTTCTCTAAAGCTGCTGTGATAGGGATACGTCCAATGAATTCTGGGATTAATCCGAACTTAAGTAAATCTTCAGAAGTTACTTGTTGCATTAAACTTTTCGTTTCATCAATTTTTCCAGTTGTTTTACCAAAACCAATGACTTTACTGCCTAATCTTTCTTTTACAATCGTTTCGATCCCATCAAAGGCACCCCCAACGATGAATAAGATGTTCTTAGTATCTAATTTTAAGAATTCTTGATTTGGATGTTTGCGTCCACCTTTAGGAGGTATATTTGCTTCTGTACCTTCTAATATTTTTAATAAGGCTTGTTGGACACCTTCACCACTGACATCCCGTGTAATTGAAACATTTTCACTTTTTCTAGATATTTTATCAATTTCATCAATGTAGATAATACCTTTTTCTGCACGTTCAATATCATAATCTGCGGCTTGAACTAATTTTAATAGAACGTTCTCAACATCTTCCCCTACATAACCTGCTTCAGTTAGTGTGGTTGCATCAGCAATCGCAAATGGAACATTTAATGTTTTTGCCATTGTTTGTGCTAAGAAAGTCTTACCTGATCCTGTCGGCCCAATTAAAGCGATGTTACTTTTTTGTAACTCCACTTCATCATCAACCATCATATTCTGGTTCACTCTTTTATAATGATTATAAACAGCAACAGAAAGTGATTTTTTAGCTGCATCTTGTCCGATAACATAATCATCTAAAACGTCTTTAATTTCGCTAGGAATTAGCATTTTTACAGGTTCATGAGTTCTTTCACTTTTCAGTTCTTCATCGATAATGTTTTTACATAATTCGACACACTCATCACAAATATATACATCTGGTCCTGCAACAATTTTATTAACCTCATCTTGTGATTTTCCACAAAATGAACAATAGAAATTAGTCATATCCGATGTTTTTTTTGCCATTTATTATCCTCCTTAATTTTCTTTAAAAATATAAATAACATCAAAAGAGAGGGATGCAAAGAAGCCCCAAATTAAACACTAGTGACTCTTGCAATCCCTCTATAATATTAATCTTTAATCCTTATTATCTTACTTTTCTTCTGCAGAGTCAACAATGATGCTCATTGCTTTTTTCATCTTGATATCTGAATCTAACATGTCGTCAGATACAAATCCACGAACTTGGTCAACTTCCATACCATATTGTTCAGCAAGAGATTCTACTTCTCCTTCTTTTTCTTCGTCGCTTACTTCAAGGTTTTCAGCTTTAACGATAGCTTCTAATACTAAGTTTGTCTTAGTACGTAATTCAGCTTCTTCTTCGAATTGATCATGTAAGTCTTGAGATGTTGTACCAGTAATTTGGTAGTACATTTCAGGTTGAATACCTTGACGGCTTAAGTTATTTAAGAAGTAATCCATTTGACGGTGAATTTCTTCATGAACCATTGCCCATGGAACGCCACCTTCAACTTCTGCATTGTCAACAGCTTGGCGTAAAGCTAAGTCTTCAAAGATGTCTTTAGCTGCTTGTTGTTTTTCTTCTTCTAATTGAACACGAATTTTGTTCTCTAATTCTGCTAAAGTTTCAACTTCGTCATCAACGTCTTTAGCGAATTCATCATCTAATTCAGGTAATTCAGTAGCTTTAACTTCGTGTACTGTTACTTTGAACACAGCTTCTTTACCAGCTAATTCTTCAGCTTGGTATTCTTCTGGGAAAGTAACATTAACATCTAAGTTATCGCCAGCTTTAGTTCCAACTAATTGCTCTTCGAAACCAGGAATAAATGAATTTGATCCTAATTCTAATGAATGATTTTCTGCTTTACCACCATCGAATGCTTCAGTATCTACGAAACCTTCGTAATCGATAACTACAGTATCTCCTTCAACCGCTTCTGAATCTTTAACAACTAATTCAGCTAATTTCTCTTGGCGAGATTTGATTGCGTTTTGAACATCTTCATCAGTTACTTCAGTATCTTGTTTTTCTACTGATAATCCTTTATATTCACCAAGTTGAACATCTGGTTTTAATGTAACTTCTGCTTTCATTACCCAAGGTTCTTTTTTACCGATTGTTTCGATATCAAGTTTTGGTTGTCCAACCACATCTAAACCTGCTTCTTTAACTGCAGCTTCATATGCATCTGGTAATACAGCGTTTAAAGCTTCATCATATAATGCTTCTTCACCATATACGTTGTTAAAAATCTGACGTGGAACTTTCCCTTTACGGAAACCTGGAACTGATACAGTTTTTTGTACTTTTTTAAAGGCTTGGTCTAATCCTTTTTTTACTTCCTCTTGAGGAATTTCAAAAGTTAATGTACCTTCATTGCCTGTTGTTTTTTCAAAATTTGTAGTCATTAAGTTAACCCTCCAACACTTCTTGTTTTACATACCTTTGTATTCTAACCGAAAATTGCCCTTTTGTAAACTGTTTTACTCAATAATTCGTACAGATATAGCCTATGCAAATCTTTTTTCCATATAATATCACATATTATTCATGTTTCAACATGTAACTTATGATAATATACTATCTATGTTTGAATAATTGTTTATTATTTTTGTCAATTGGATTAATTTTATGTTTTATCTCTATTTTACCTATCTAACAGTTTAATTATTAGTTATAATGAAAAATAGTGATAAGGAGTGACATCATGGTGAAATATCCAATGGGACATGGTCCTAAAAAACAAATCAAATTAAAACGAAACAAGAGAATAAACTATGGAAGTCGAGGTATGTCTCTAGAAGAACGCTTGAATAAAAGTAATGAGTATTACCTGACTCATAGCTTAGCAGTCATTCATAAAAAACCCACTCCGATTCAAGTTGTTCGAGTGGATTATCCAAGACGAAGTGCTGCTCGGATCACAGAAGCATATTACCGTCATGCTTCAACGACGGATTATAATGGCGTATATCAAGGCAAGTACATTGATTTTGAAGCGAAGGAAACTAAAAACAAAATAAGCTTTCCTTTATCTAATTTACCAGAACATCAACGAGAACACATGCTTTCTTGTTTAGATCAAGGCGGTATCGCCTTTTTAATTGTATCTTTTAGTGAATTAGATGAAATTTATTTACTACCTTATCAATACATACATCAATATATAAATAATAATGACAAACAAAGTCTAACTTATGATTTTGTCAAGGAGAATGGGTATGAATGCCCTACTGGTATTTTTCCGATGATTGATTACTTAAAGGCTCTTGATGAATACTTGTTAGAAAATAATTAAAGTTACTTTGTAGAAAGGATGTCGTAAATGGCAACTGGAAGTCGTGTAGAACGCAAAAAATATAGAAATAAAAAAAATAATAAAGGAAACAAAAATAAACGCAATCGAAAACCGAAAAAAATCGTCAAACGAATTTTCATTTTACTCATTATGCTATTTTTCATTGCTGTCATTGGAGGAGCGGGGGTTTTCGGTTATTACGCAATGAATTCTCCTGAAATTAGCTTCAGTGATTTGCAAGGTCAAGTTTCGAGTAAGATTTATGATAAGTCTGGTGACTTAGTTAAAGAACTTGGAGGTCTAAATAAAGATGTCATGGAAGCATCGGAAATCCCACAAGTATTAGAAGATGCGGTTATCGCTATTGAAGATACTCGTTTTTATAATCATAATGGCGTTGACCCGATAAGAATTGTTGGTTCACTAATTGCAAACCTTCGAGCTGGAGGAATTGTTCAAGGTGGTAGTACTATTACTCAACAATTAGTAAAACTATCTGTATTCTCAACTGATTTCCAAGACCAAACATTAGAACGTAAATCTCAAGAAGCTTGGCTCGCAATGCAGATTGAACAAGAATATAATAAAGAGGAGATATTAACTTTATATTTAAATAAACTATTCTATTCAAATAATGTCTATGGTGCCAAAACAGCTGCTAAAGAATTCTTCGGAAAAGATATTCAAGAAATTAATTTAGCTGAAGCTGCCCTTTTGGCTGGTCTTCCTCAAGCACCTTCTAATTATGATCCTTATACAAATCCTGCTGAAGCTAAAGAACGTCGAGATTTAGTATTAGCAGTTATGTTAGATCGAGAAATGATTTCCCAACAACAATATGATGAAGCTGTTAATACGGCGATTGAATCAATGTTAGTTCCCTTATCTAACAGCTCAACAAATAAAGTTGATTTAGTCATTGATGCTTACTTAGATGTTGTCGCACAAGAAGTGCAAGATAAGATGAACATCAATATCTATACTGATGGCGTTGAAGTCTATACGAATATGGACTATCAAGCTCAAGAAAAACTTTACGATACAGTGAATAATAATGAAGCGGTTGTCTTCCCTGATGATCAAATGCAAACGGCTGCTTCTATTGTAGATGTGGATAATGGTCAATTAGTGGCCCTGATCGGTGGTCGTAAACAAGAAGTTGCGATGGGCTTAAACCGTGCAAATACATTGAATCGCTCAATTGGTTCAACTATGAAACCTTTATCAGCCTATGGACCAGCCCTAGAATACTTAAACTTCTCTACAGGTACATTGGTTGTTGATGAGCCGTATACCTATTCAAGCGGTCAAGAATTTTATAACTATGACTTTGAATATGAAGGTAATATGACACTTCGTGAAGCTTTAGCCGGCTCACGTAACATTCCAGCTTTAAAAGTACTTCAAGCTGTTGGATTAGATAATGCCTATGCCTTTTTACAAAAGATGGATATCAATATCCTCAATGACAACAAACGTGAATTAGTCGAAGCGAATGCCCTAGGTGGAGGTATTACACCTATTCAATTATCAGCAGCCTATGCTGCCATCGCAAATTATGGTGAATACAATAAGCCATATACGGTGAATCGTGTTATTACTTCTGCTGGTACTGAAGAAATATTCGAAACTGAAACGCGTCAAGCAATGAAAGATACTACTGCTTATATGCTAACAGACATTCTCAAAGGTGTGCCTGGTGTATTTGCTAGTAGTTCTGATATTGAAGGTATTTACCATGCTGGTAAAACTGGAACAACGAATTATACAGAAGATCAGTTAGCAGCTCTTGGTTTAGACCAAGGAACATATGCTGCTCCTGATGGTTGGTATGTCGGAATGAGTCCTCAGTATTCAATTAGTTCTTGGGTAGGTTATGATAATCCAAATGAACCTGGTAATTACTTAACACTTGAAGAAACTGCCATTCCTCAGCATATCTATCGTGAAATGATGACTTATTTAATGACTGATGTACCAGTAACAGATTGGGAGAAACCAGAAAGTATAGTTGAAGTAGAAATTGAAAAATATACTGATCCAATTTTATTACCGGGACCATATACTCCTGCAGAAGCTAAATCGAACGAATTATTTATTAGAGGTCAGGAACCTACAGAACAATCACTCGCTTATGGTCGTTATATTAATCCACCAACTGGATTTTACGCAGAATATGATCAAGAGAATAAAGTAATTAATGCTCAATGGGGGCCATTGACTGAATCTGGACAGTTCGAATTATCTGTAAACGGACAAGTTGTTTACACCGGAACGAATACTGCATTCCAAATTCCTGCAGAAAGTGATGGAGAATATGTCTTAAGATTACGAATCGTTGATGGTAATAGTAGTTCTGACGTGATGGTTATTACACTAACGCTAACAACTCAGGAAGATTCTTCCGGGGATGAATCTGAAAGTGAAGATGAGACAACTTCTTCCGACGATGAATCAGAAGAATCTACACCAGAAGGAACAGAAACTGAATCTGGACCAAATGGGAATGAATTACCTGAAGAAAATTCAAGTGTTTTCGGTACAGAATCTGAATCAGAAAATAATCCATTGTAACAAAAAGAGTGAATGAGAATAAAAATCTCATTCACTCTTTTTTTGCTTTTATGGTGACAACCATCGACCAATTTGTTGGTCTGAATGATAAACAGCCTTATCTTTATCTTCTTCACTTACTTCAAGGTCACTTAAACTTTCCGGAACCAAATATGATTCTAAAAATATTGAGGATGGATTAATAAATCCAATAGTTTCAAACTGTTGATCATTTAAATGATATTGAACTCCTACTCTATGTGGTTCATTGACTTGTTCAGAGAAACTTAATAGACGTTGAGAAGTATAGTATATATTTCCTTTAGCTTCTATATAATAATATGTACCATCACTCCCCTTGTATTCAACCTCTTCAGTTAATTGTTCTGCATCGTAAAATGGGAGTGCCTCAAAATATTTCTTCATATATCCTTGCTTATAAAGTGACAGTTCCGAATAGGAATAAGGAAAGTCAAAAAATATTTTCTTCTCATATTTGCGATTAGCAGCATTAATATAACTATTCAAAGAAATCATTACATGATGTTCTTCGTACCCTCGGTAGACAAACACACCTGTTATAAACCAGAAAATAATCGTTACTAAAGCGATAACTTGTACGATTCTTTTTTTAATATAAGCAATTGAAGCAAAAAATATTATACCTAATACGCAACTGATTGTGACAAAAATCCACATATCATTAAAATAAAACTGTTCCATTGCAAGCCATTGTTCAAACATTTTGACGTCCCCATTCTAAAGTCATTTAATTTATCTAGTATAATTTTATAACTATATGATATAATAATTCACATAATAGTTTTAAGGAGTTAAATAATGAAAAGTAGTTATACTAATAATAACGCAAGAAGACTAGTTATTCTAGGTCTATTTATTGCATTAATCATCATTCAAAGTTGGGTACCCTTCCTTGGCTTTATTACCATTGGGCCAATTGCAATGACTATTATTCCCATTACGGTAATATTAAGTACATTGTGGCTCGGTACTAGAGATGGTATGATTCTAGGCCTAGTTTTTGGTTTAAACTCACTTGTTCGTGCATGGCTTATTGGTAATCCGGTAGAAAGAATGATCTTCACGTCGCCTTTAGTTAGTGTTTTACCACGAATTCTTATGCCACTTCTTTTAGGTTTATGTATTAAATATATTCTTGATCGTTTTTCTGATTCTACTAAAGGTGCTGTTGCAGGCTTCATTGGTAGCATCTTAAATACGATTCTAGTTCTTGGCGCTATTGGAATCTTCAAACCTACAGAATATATTGGCGCCATAGATGGCGCAATTGTCAGTCAATTATGGCCGATTTTATGGGGAATTGTTACGGCCAATGGTATTCCAGAAGCGATTTTAGCAACAATTATTACACCCATTATCTTCATAGGGGTTAATCGCTCAAGACGTTAAAAAACAGCTTCAAAGTGATTTCACTTCGAAGCTGTTTTTTTATACGTCTTCTAAATATTCATAGCATTTGTTACTTCTAGCAGTACAGTAATATCTTCCGAATAGAACTAACAACTGATGTGCATGGCTCCAATATTTTTCAGGTAATTTTTCCATTAATATCTTCTCTACTTGTACGGGTGTAGCATCTTCAGGAACGATGTTTAATCTCTTGCATACTCTTTCAACATGAGTATCTACTGCAATCGCTGGTGTATCAAAAACAACTGAAAGTACAACATTTGCAGTTTTTCGTCCTACTCCAGAAAGTGACATCAAATCTTTACGGTTATCAGGGATCTTCCCATCAAATTTATCAACAATATCTTTAGCAGCACTTACTAAATACTTCGCTTTATTACGGTAAAGTCCAAGTGTTTTAATGTAGGGTTCAACTTCCTGAGCTGTGACTTGACTCATTGATTCTGGATTTGGAAAAGCTTCAAATAAGGCAGGTGCTATCTTATTCACTTGTTTATCTGTTGATTGTGCACTTAACATTACAGCAACTAGCATGTGGAAGGGATCATCATAATCTAATTCAGATTTAGCATCTGGAATTAATCGATCCATACGGTGGATAATATCAAGTACTTCTTCTGAATTTAATGTCATATGTCTCTCCTATTAATTGTTGTCCCAGTAATTAAGTGGTATTTCGATATGCTCATATTGTGAATCATCCACCATTTGTGAATTATTCTGATTATTTCGCTTCTCAAATCGCTCAATGTCCCTTTGAGCTTCTTCTGCCGTTCGAATATTTTTCTTTTCCCAATTGAGTAAAATACGATCAATGTATTTTAAACTCAATGCTTGGTTTAAAACTGCTTGTTTTAAAGCTAATTGAACTAATTTTTCATCGTATTTAGATATATTTACCCAGTCATTTAAGGTTTCTAACTCAATCTGTGTCAACTGTCTTCCAAATTCTTGTTCAAATGATGTTACAATATTTAATCCTTCATTTTTGGGAGTAGAATGGTTCTTTTTCGTATATTGTGCGCTCTGAGCACTTTGTTGGAAGTTTATCTCATCTAACTTGTCGAATAATGGTCTCAAAGTATAATGATCAGTTTGTTTGCCTTCATTATTCGGCACCAATTCGATTTCTAGGAAATCTTTATTCATAAGTTGACTTAATGTATCGCTCACTTTATGACTACTCCAACCAAGATTAATGGATATACGGTTCATATCTTCAGATAATCTTCCTCGATTGATTTGAGAAAAAATATATAATAATAAAACCATTTGATCACCGGTTAATTCAAGCTGATGGTATTGATCAAAAAGAATATTAGGTACCGACGTAAAACCGTCTTTAATCCAATCATAAGCCGTGCTTCTCATATCATCTTTAACTCCCTTCTATTAAAATTTTCCCTATAAACGCATAAAAGCCATCTGAAAATGGCTTTTACACAATAAATAATTTGTCCTATGGATATAAACGGTTTAATAATCTTGGGAATGGGGCTGTTTCTCTTATATGCTCAATTCCAGATAACCAAGCCACTACACGTTCAAGACCCATTCCAAACCCACTATGTGGTACGCTACCATAACGTGATATATCTAGGTACCATTGGTAAGCATCTAAATCTAAACCAAATTTAGTAAGGTTTTCTTTCATGATTTCGTAATCATTCAAACGTTCTGAACCACCAATGATTTCACCATATCCTTCTGGAGCAATCATGTCGGCACATAAGACTGTACGAGGATCTTCTGGATTAATCTTCATGTAGAATGGTTTAATTGCTTTTGGATAATTAACAATAAAGATTGGACGATCGTATTTACTAGCGATAAATGTTTCATGAGGTGAACCAAAGTCGTCTCCCCATTCAATATCATCGAAGTCATTCTCCGTTAATAATGCAATGGCATCAGTATAAGATACACGTGGGTAAGGTAATTTCGTATATTTTTCTAACGTAGCAACATCACGTTCTAAAGTAGATAAAGCTGAACCACAATGATCAATCACATTACGTACAATAAAAGCAACATACTCTTCTTGTACTTTTAAGCTTTCCTCATGATTGTAGTTTGCCATTTCAGGTTCCATCATCCAAAATTCAATTAAATGACGACGTGTTTTTGATTTTTCTGCTCTAAACGTTGGTCCAAATGAGAATACTTTACCAAAAGCCATTGCTGCAGCTTCTAAGTATAATTGACCACTCTGTGATAAGAATGCATCTTCATCAAAGTATTTAGTATGGAATAACTCAGTTGTACCTTCAGGAGAGCTTCCTGTTAAGATAGGAGGATCCACTTTAATATAACCACGATCATTATAGAATTCATAAGTTGCTCGAATAATTTCATTACGAATTTGCATTATAGCATGTTGTTTTGATGAACGTAACCATAAATGACGGTGATCCATTAAAAAGTCTGTTCCATGATCTTTAGGTGTAATTGGGTATTCATGACTTTCACCAATCACTTTAATTGAGTCAACTAACAGTTCATAACCTAAACTTGAACGGTCATCTGTTTGGATAACACCTGTTAATTCGACACTAGTTTCTTGTCCTAAGTGTTTAACTAACTCAAAAGTCTCTTCGCCTACTTGGTTTTTTAACACGACACCTTGGAAGTACTCGTGTCCATCGCGTAATTGTAGGAATGCAATTTTCCCACTACTTCTTTTGTTTGTAACCCACGCATGAATTATTACTTGTTTATCTATATAGTCGCCTGCTTGGCGCATTGTAATTGTATCCACAATATTCCCCCTATAATCTTAAATATTAGCGATAGTTTGAATCCATTCGCCATTTGACGCATTAATATAATAATACGATAGTGTATTATTCTCAGCTTTAAATGAAATCTCCCAAACGGGTTGCTTGCCCATCATCCCAAGACGTGGTCGTAATAGTTTCGTTGGTTCATTTTCACTGAGTGTAATTGATAAGGCATCTTGATGAGATATGATATCTTGAGAAGTATAATACTGAATATCTCCTCCGTCTTGCGTAATAATTGCATATATTTGATTTCCATTTTCATCTGTAAAATCTAGTGTAAAGTAAGATTCATCAATAGTTACCCAATAGAAATCGTTAACTTCTTCGACAGTATGATCTAAAGAAACTAAATCAACAGTTTCCTCTTGAGCTTGCACCATCGAACCCATACTTTGGGAATAGATAAATAATAATGCAATAAGTACAATTAACAATATAATTGTTAATCCTGATACTACTTTACGGTTCAACGTTTGGCCTCCTTTCAAGATTACTTTCTAATTTCATGACCGTTATATAATAACATATTTTTGACGTAAATTGAATAAACACTTAATGTCGTTAGTTCAATATATTAATTTCAACCATTGACTCTAATTGATCTAATATTTCTTTTGTATAGTACTTTGTATATAAACGCTTATCCATAATATAAAGTTTTTCATTCGCATAATTATTACTAATAAAATTGATGAGGTTTTTAATTCTTTGAATCATTTGTGGTAGTAATATATCATCAAATAATTCGGTTTGATCTTTTGTTTTCTTTAGATAATGATACTTCGCTTGAATTTTAGTTTCACCTGGAGATTGAAAAGGTAAATTATATAACAGAACTGAAATTTCAGTTTGCTTATCTCCCCAAAGAAGATCTGCGAAACTTCTTTCTCTAAGAATAACAATAACTTTTTCAGTTTCATGAATCCGCCTTCTAATTCGATTTAAACTACCTGTTATGGACTCAGCTAAGATATGATAATCTTTAGAAATTTCATCATTAAGAATTAACTTATGGAACAAATCCGAAACTAAAAACTGATTCGGCATAATAATTATTATTTTGTCACCTAACATCTTTCGATCACTATTTATAAAGTCAGATAAATCAGAAATTCGTGTGGCATTATCTTCACCTTGAATAAATTCAACAGGATGATTTATGATGTGTTTATTTTCTTTAAACAATGTTGGGAGTTTTAAATAATCGAAGGCTGCATCCAATTGAATCCAATTGGAATCTCCAGTCATTCTAGAATTATAATAGTTTCCTGAACTAACTAATAATGCACTTTGCATTTCAAGTAGCCAAGTAAGACTTTCTTTCTTAATAAGAATAGGCTTCACTTGAATAGAAATATTATAAAATTTATTATTGACTCGTGTTGCACTGATTGTCATATAATTGTTTTCGTCATTCATCAAATTCATTTGTTCTAGTTGGTTTATGAATCGATGTAAAAGTAGCACTGGTTGATTAATTTTCTTCACCTTTTCAGACTCAACATCTAATTGCTTATAAAAACTAGCTAATTTATCTCTAATCCTATTGGCAAAGTCCATGATCTTATTCGCGTCATCGGATTCAATATTCACGAAAGTTTGAACTTTTTCTTGTTGAATTTTATTATCAAATGATTCTTCTTTTAATATATTGCTGATTATCGAAATCAAATTATTACTTAAGTCTCTCATCGATTGAATCTCTTTGCTTAAATGAACAATATACTGATTATCACTGTAAACTAGTTGTATATCATCGAATAAATTAAGTAATTGATTATTTAAATCACTCAATTCAATATTCCTTTGTTGAATAAAGCGAGCAGAATCAATAAAAGAATTAACATTACCTATAATTAATTTTCGACTGAATAAATACTCTATTTGATCTCTGTTTTTTAGCATCATACTGTGCAAATTAGCGTCATAAGTTATAATAATATTTGCTTTTTTAGCATACTCAATTACTTGATGAAAATTCGAATGATTCTTGACTAATAAGTCCTTTGTCTGATGTTTGCTTAATAAATTTTTAATAGACAATTCTTTATTTATTTCGCTAAAATCGCCAAATTTTGAAAATGATTGCCAATGTATAGATGCCGCTATTACGAGTAATTCCTGTTGATTATTACGTTTAAAATTATATTGAAGAATATAATTTTCGAAAGCTTTTTCATGTAAATAATTTCCTTGTGACTTTAATAAAGCTATCTTTTCTAATGATGTGTGATTTACAATCAAGTCATTCCAATAATTCGATTCATCTAACGTTGGAAAAGATAATAAATGACGCCCCTCTTTTAAAATCGTTTCATTAAATATCACATCATATGGAATGGGACGATGCGTATCTTCTAACACAGCAAAAGGATGGGTTTGCCATTTTTCATTTATAAATTCAGAAAGGGTTAGGTTCTGTTTAGGTAAGTTTTCCCCTTCTAAATTTACTTTTGTCCTTTTGACACTAACTATCTCGTTTAAAATAAACTTATCTGGATTAGTAAAAAATTCTATTTCATTATATCTCAGGTTCCTTAAGAAAGGTTCCATTCGACTAAGAGTCTCAATCGGAATCTTTTTCGCAATTTTAGCTAACTCACTCACAATATCAACAGTGATTAATGCATCTGAATAGGCATCATGAGCTTCACTGTATTCTAAATTAAAATGACGACTTAAATCAGTTAAATTAAACCCGATTGCAGTTGGAACGATAATTTTCGCAAGAACTACTGAATCTAAAGCGACAGGATTAAAATCCAGATCAAATCTTTCAAAACTTTCTTTAAGTATACGTAAGTCAAAGCCTAAATTATGAGCAATAAAGACACAATCTTTGAGTCTCTCATGCCATAAAGTTGCTACACTATTAAATTGTGGTGCATTCACCACATCTTCTTCTTTGATGCCTGTTAACTTAGCAATGTGATCTGGAATCTCGCGATTAGGATTTATTAACATCGAATATGTATTAACAATATTGCCTTCAGATATAATAATTGCTCCTATTTGGATGATTCGGTCACCCTCGTCAATATTTGGACCTGTCGTTTCAATATCAACGATTGCAATTTTATTCTTTAACCTAGGCATACAAACACTCCTAATCTATACTGCCTCTATTTTTTATATAAGTTTCAATCATACTATAAGTATTTTCTAGTTCCATTTCAATAATTAATCGTTCTATCTTATCTAACCATGCCCCAATTTCTGGACCGCCTTTTTTAAGATTAAGGATTGTCATAACATCTTTTCCATTAACGGCTATATCTTTTTTGCTTTTAATAGGTAATGCGTTGTAGATATCAGCGACAAATTTATGGTCTAAAAATTGAGTTTCAAATAAAAAGTCTTCAACAAGTTGAACATTCAAGTAGTCATAATTGTAAACTTCCCAACTTGTGACTAGTTCTTCTTTAAAGTAGTCAAACAATTGAATCATTTGGATCACATCTTTAATAAATGCATTACTGTGTGTCCATTCTTTTAAGAAACTTCTGATTGTTTCTGGCTGAATGATTCCCATGTGCTTTAGCATTCTAGCCCAAACTAAACGCTCATCACGTAAAGCATTTGGTGTGTCTTTAAAATCTTTACTTAATTCAGACATGACTGTTTCTGCTAACGCTTGCGTAAACCCAGGCAAGTATTCAGCTAACCCTGTGTTGACGAGTAACTGGGATTTTTCAGTAAAAGAATTTCCAAGTAAAAATTTACTAAATTCTATTCTGATTCGTTCAATTGAAATATGTTGTAAATTTGCTTTTAAAGCTTGAATCGCATTAAATGACTCTTGTTCAATCTCAAAACCTAACTGAGAGGCAAATCGAATCGCTCTCATCATTCTTAAAGCATCTTCTAAGAAGCGCTCCTTTGCATTGCCAACACATCTGATTAGATGGTCATTTAAATCCTTTACACCGCCGTGGTAGTCATATAATTCGCCTTGGCGATCAAATGCCATCGCATTAATTGTAAAATCACGTCTTAACGTGTCTTCTCTTAAATTACGAACGAAATTTACTTCATCTGGCCGTCTATAATCAGTATAGTCGCCTTCCGTTCTAAATGTTGTTATTTCATAAGGCGCTTTATCCACAACAACAACAATTGTCCCATGTTCCTTACCGACATCAAAGGTAATCGGAAACATAGCTTCAACTTCTTCTGGTCTTGCACTGCTTGCAATATCAATGTCATTAATTTTTTTATTTAATAATGTATCTCTTACACAACCCCCAACAAAATAAACCTCATATCCATGAGACTCAATTTGTCCTAATACAGGAATTGCTTCTTGAAATAATGGATCTGTCAGTGATACAAACATATTATTCACCTTTCAATTTTTCAATTTGTTTTAAATAATAACTCACTTTATCAAAATCGTATTTCTCTAAAGCGGTATTTAAATCTTTATTTAATAAAGACAGTTTCGTCTCCAATGAAATCTGATATAGACTATCTTCTAAGTCCATCAAAAATTGTATATTTTCTGGGATATACGGATTATCTTCAAAAACATCAAATCTGTACAGTTGTTGATAAAGGTGAGGAATATCCACTTCAACATAAAAATCTTGCTTTGAAAAACGATGATTCAAGCGAATATCATGAAAGGCTTGGTCGCTCAAAGTATAACTTAGCTGATCTTTATAATAGATAAAAGGCAGTTTTGTATTCGGGTTAAAGGAAATGTAAATTCCACGCGGAGCATACTTTGCCCCATCAGTGAAGAGTATATTATTCATTAGCTCAGAATTTGTTGATAGAAATTGCAATAAATAATTTACAGATGGATTAGAATGTTGGTAATTTGAAATTAACCATTTTAAAAATTGTCTTTTCCTTTCATTTCTCTCCATTTTCTTACTCCCAATCTTTATATTCATCTAAGTCAGAAAAGTCATTTTTAGACTGTATTTCTTTACTCAAAGCTTTCAATCTTGGTATATCATAAAACGTATTATTATATTGATTGACGACTTCTAATGCCTTCTCTACTTCTTTATTCGTAAAATAAAAATTAGCTAGACGGAAAGCTAATTCCTCGTGAGGAAGTAAGTAATCAAGTGCAATTAAATAATCTTCTTCTGCTTTATCCTTAAGACCCAAAGCTTCATAAACAATCGCAAAATGATAACTCATATATTCATGATCAATTTGCTGCCCTTCAAATACTCGTAAAAAATGTAAGGCCTGTGCCGCATCACTTTTACTTAAGTAATAATTTACGATAATGTTAATTGCCAAATAAAAATCTTCACTATTATCAATTAAGTTTGTATAATCGACGAGCTTTTCTATGATGTCATCATTTAAATGATCCACATCATTGGCTACTTTTGCTATGTTTAATATCATTGGATCTAAAGGTGGCAATGTTTTTGCTGACCATGTTAATTCTTTATATAAATTAGATTTCTGTCCAGTTGTTTTATATAACTCGATTAAAAGAATTGAATAATTTATATTATCTGGATTTTTTTGAAGTGCTTTTTTTGCGTAATCGATTGCTCTATCAAATTGAAATAACGTCTTAAATACATTTGCAAATACGAAGAATTCATCTTCAGTTTCTAATGGAATTCGCTCATCTTTTTCAAGTTTTTCAACAACTGCTAAGTCAATAATTTCTTTTAAGGACTCCACTTCAACTAGTTTCAGTCGAACATCACGAATATTTTCATAATCATCTAAATAATCATAAACCGCTCTATAATAGTTCTCTGCTTGGCTAATATTTTGCTGTTCTAAGTATATATCTCCTAAATCTTCATAGGCTTCCCCTAGTGTTGGATAACTTTTAATAATCTGGCGATACATATCAATAGCTTCTGTATGACGATTTAACTTTTTAAGTAATCTTGCTTCCAATAATTTGAGTTCAGGATCTTCTTTGTCAGATTTCGCTAAATCTAACCAATAAAAGTACGCCTTATCATAGGCTTCATATTGGTATAATTTGTTTACAATTTGCTTAGCATATTTTTTATATTTTTTTAATTCAAATAATTCGATTAACACTGTGAGTCCTTGGTCAATAGATCCAGTTTTGAATAAAATATCTGCTAGGCTTTCTAGTGCAGGTATATAACTACTATCTTCACTTGCTCTTTCTATATAATCAATAATAACTAACCGTTGTTCTTCAATGGTATCTACATTTCCTAATTCTTCTAAAATCTCATCTAGGATTGTCATTATCAAACCCTCCTTTACTCATTCTTATTTATTATACCACCGACATGTATTGTTGCCAAAATTAATCGGCGAATAATTGAATATTATGTGTCGTATATTTAAATTGGAAATTGCGAGGAATTGACTGATTATGTAAAGTGGAAATATTTAGTCTACTTGCGGTCCACTAAAATTATCAATAATCAAAATCGAGTAGGAGACTAGCCATTATTTGACTAGTCGACCTCTCACACCACCGTGCGTACGGCGGTTCAATACCTTGCGTAAGCAGACTCTACCAATTCGCTTAGTGGAACTAAGCCCCATTGGTGG